>DASQVL010000057.1:0-3723 GCA_035640795.1 Crenalkalicoccus sp.
CGAAGGCCGGGTCGCCATAGGCCGGCACGGCGGAGAGGCTGTCCAGCCCGCCGCGCAGCAGCACGACGACGAGCCGCGCCTCGCCCGGCGCGCCCTGGCCGAAGGCGAGCCGGGTACCGCCCAGCGTCAGCCCGGCGGCGAGGCCGAGCAGCGCGCCGCGGCGCGAGAGGCGCGGGCCGGGGCAGGGGATGTTCGGGGTGCGCTCGGGGTGGTCGGTCATCGCCGCTGGAACTCCGGGCTGACGAGAACGAGGGTGAGGGCGTCCTGGGGCGAGCCGGCGCGCGCCGCCTCACGCAGCGTATCCTCGGCGGCAAGCGGGCCGAGCACGGCACGGGCGATCTCCGGAGCCGGCGCCGTGCCGCCGCGGCCGGCGAGCGTGTAGGCCCATTCGATGCGCTGCATCAGCGCCTCCGGCACCGCCCATTCCTCGGCGCGGTCGGGCCAGCCCACCGGCTGCGGCGCGGTCCAGAGCGGCTGGCCGAGCTGGCGCATGCTCTCGTGCAGCCGCTCGGCCAGCGCCGGCGGGGCGCCGATGGCGCGGCCGACGGAGAGCACGTAGTCCGCCGGGCTGCGGACCTTGGAGAGCGGCGGGTTCCAGGCCTCGGGCAGCCGCACCAGGGTCCGGCAGGCGGCGCCGAGATCCCCCCTGGTGTCGCGCAGCACGGCGTAGAGCCTGTCCACCGCGGCCTTGGGCGGGTCGTCCGACATGAAATGGCGCGCCAGCTTCTCGGCCAGGTGGCGATGCGTTGCCGGGTGCTCGGCGAGGAAGGTCAGGGCCTGGATGCCGCCCTCCTCGCCCTCCGGGAAGGTGCGGCCCATCAGGGTCTTCGGGCCCGGCTCGTGCATCTGCTCGCGGAAGCGGAAGCCGTGGCTGTCCGGCTGCCGCTCCACCCCCCAGCCGGTCAGGATGCGGGCGAAGCTCGTCACATCCTCCTGCGTGTAGCCGGCCGCCGGGGAGAGGGTGTGCAGCTCCATGATCTCGCGGGCCAGGTTCTCGTTGATGCCCCGCGAGGTGCGCCGGCCGACCATGCTGTTCGGCCCGGTGGAGCGGCCGTTCGAGAGATAGACGATCATCCCCGGGTGGCGGGCCGTGCCGATCACCATGTCGGTGAAGCGGCCGAACAGGTTGGCGCGGATCACGTCGCGCAGGTGCGGCCCCACGAAGATGCCGGCATTGTGCACGCGGCGGCTGATGGTGAAGTGATTCACCCAGAAGTTGGTCAGCCGGTCCTGGAAGGGCGCGTCCGAGATGAGGCAGTGCCCGGTCCAGGCGATGGCGTCGTTCTCGGTCAGCCGCGTCATCTCGCGCTTGGCGGTCTGATCGCCCTTTTCGCGGATGGTGACCTGGTAATAGGCGGCCAGTGCCTGCTGGAAGGTCAGCGGCGGCGCCAGGCCGGGGGCGGTGCGCTGCGGCGCGACCGGGCCGATCTGCCGGTCGAGCCAAGCCACGGGATCGCCGGGCTGCGGGTCCTGGGGGCGCCGTCCCAGCCCGAAGCGGACGGCGGCGGTGGCGGTGCGCATGTCCATGGCCCGTCTTCTACCCGAATACGGGATGACCTGCCGTTACGAAGTGTAGCGTGCTGCCGTTGCACGGCGGTGAAAAAGTTACTCTCCCGTGCGGCGCGAAGCCCCTGGGCCGGTTTTCGTCCATCCGCCTTTCGTGTAATCCGTCGCCCTGGGGCGAGGATGGATTTGTCATGGCGGTCGTACCGGTCATCCTGTGCGGCGGGACGGGCACGCGGCTGTGGCCGCTGTCGCGGGAATCCTATCCGAAGCAGTTCTGGCCGCTGCTCTCCACGGGCACCATGCTGCAGGATACCGTGGCGCGCGCCGCCGGTCCGGGCTTCGCGCCGCCCATCGTCCTCTGCAACGAGGCGCAGCGCTTCCTGGTGGCGGAGCAGCTGCGCGACGCGAAGGTCGAAGGGCCGCGCATCGTGCTGGAGCCGGCGGGGCGGAACAGCGCGCCGGCGATCGCCGCCGCCGCGCTGCTGGAGCGCGAGAACGACCCGGATGCGGTGCTGTGGATCATGGCGGCCGATGCCGTCATCGCCGACGTCCCGGCGCTGCACGCGGCGCTGGACCAGGCGGTCGCCGCGGCCCGCCTCGGCCGCATCGTCACCTTCGGCATGAAGCCGACTTCGCCCGAGACCGGCTATGGCTACATCGAGGCCGGCGAGCCGGTGGCCGGCGCCCCCGGCGTGCAGGTGGTGCTGCGCTTCATCGAGAAACCGGACGCCGCCAAGGCGGCCGATTTCGTGGCGGGGGCCCGCCACCTCTGGAACAGCGGCATGTTCGTGGCCACCGCCGCCACCCTGCTCGCCGAGTTCGGCCGCCACGTGCCGGAGCTGCTGCGGACCGTCGAGGCGGCGGTCGGCGGCGCGCAGCGCGACCTCGGCTTCTGCCGGCTGGAGAAGCAGGCCTTCCTCGGCGCGCCCTCCATCTCGGTGGACTACGCGGTCATGGAGCGCACCGACCGCGCGGCGGTGGTGCCGGCCGATCTCGGCTGGTCCGATCTCGGCTCCTGGGCCTCGCTCTGGGATGCGGCAGCGAAGGACGAAGCGGGCAACGTCGCGGTCGGTCCGGTCGAGCTGGTGGACAGCCGGGGCTGCTATGTGCGCTCGGAAGGCATGCTGACCGGCGTCGTCGGCCTCTCCGACACGGTGGTGGTGACGACGGACGATGCGGTGCTTGTGATGCCGCGGTCGCGCGCACAGGACGTGAAGAAGCTGGTGGACCAGCTGCGCGCCGCGGGGCGCAAGGAGGCGACGGAGCACCGCCGCGTCTACCGCCCCTGGGGGCACTACGAAGGCCTGATCCAGGGCGACCGCTTCCAGGTGAAGAAGATCCAGGTGCGGCCGGGCCACAAACTCTCGCTGCAGAAACACTTCCACCGCGCCGAGCACTGGGTGGTGGTGAACGGCACCGCGGTGGTGCAGCGCGACGCCGACAGCATCCTGCTGCGCGAGAACGAGAGCGTCTACCTGCCGCTCGGCTGCGTGCACCGGCTCGAGAACCCGGGGATGATCCCGCTCACGCTCATCGAGGTGCAGTCGGGCGCGTATCTGGGCGAGGACGACATCGTCCGCTTCGAGGACACCTACGGCCGCGCCTGAGGGCGGCCGCAACCTGCCTGTTCGAGCATCGGGAGCGCATCATGCTGGCCTTCGAGACGCCGATCCTGTTCGGCACCGCCATGGACGAGGCCGTCCGGCTGCGCAATTTCTCGCCGCCCGAGGACGGCTTCATCTGGTCGGGCGGCAAGTGGTGCGAGGTGGAGTTCGACGCCGATTTGGGCCGGGCGCTGCGCGGCCGCACCACGGTCGAGTTCATGATCGACCTCGACGTCTTCAAATTCCCGCCGGCCTTCCCCGGGCAGAACTTGCTCGTCTACATGAACGGGCTGCGCATCGCCTCGAGCTTCATCACCACGCGCACCGTGCTGACCATGCCGGTGCGCCCCGCCGTGGTGCAGCCCACCGGCAACGTGCTGGTCCTGGACATCCCGGACGCCATCCGCCCCTCCGAATTCGGACTGGAGGATGACCGGCTGCTCGGCGCGCAGCTCTTCTCCCTGGCCGTGGGCGCCGGCGGTTGAGCGGCAGCCCCGTCCCCGACCGGGCGCGGCGCCGGGCGGCGCTGGCGGAACCGGGCGAGATGATGACGGCCGCGGCCGCCGCGCGCGGCCCGGCGCTGCCGGCCGACATGGCCTCGCTCGCCCCGCTT
>DASQVL010000058.1:0-8649 GCA_035640795.1 Crenalkalicoccus sp.
GCCCTCGACCCTGAGCTGCCCCTCCACGTCGTCAGGCGCCGGCAGGCCGAGCAGCGCGACGCGCCGCGCCGGCCCCAGCGCGGCCAGCGCGGGGGCGAGCGCCCGCTTCAGCCCTTCCATCGGCCACAGGCCGAGCATGCCCAGCATCACGTCGGAATCCCGGTCCCCTTCCGGTGCCGCCCGAACGCGAGCGGTGGCGAAGGGGTTGCAGGCCGGCGGCGCAACTATCGCGGAGAGGGAGAGGGCGTCGCCCATGCGGCGCTCAGCTGTGCTTCACCATCGGCCGCAGCGTCAACTCCGTCGCCTCCGCGGTGCGCGGCAGGGCGGCCAGGGCGAGGGCGGCCTGCGCCACATCCTCCGGCTGGATCAGCCGCGCCTCGGGGTAGGGGCGGCCCTCGAGCGCGAAGATGGCGCGCTGGCGCTCGCTCGCCGTGCGGCCGAGATAGATGGTGAGGACGCGCACGCCCTCGGCATTCACCTCGCCGCGAAAGGCATCGGTCAGCGCGCGCAGCGCGTGCTGGGTGGCGGCGAATCCGCCGAGACCGGGCGAGGCATTCAGCGCCTGGGTCGAGTTCAGCACCACCACCTGCCCCTGCGCCGCGACCAGGAAAGGTCGGAGCGCCGTGAGCAGCGCGTGGGGGCCGAGCAGGTTGGCGGCGAGCTGCCGCGCCAAGGAGGCCGGCTCCGCCCCGCGCTCATAGATGCCGGCGCCGAGGCTGAGGAGATCGAGCCGCCCGCGCGCCCCGACCCGCGCGGCGAGCGCCGCGAGATCCGCCTCCCGCGTCAGGTCGCCCGCCACCACCTCCGCCGTGCCCAGGCTCCGCGCGGCCGCGGCCAGCGCCGCGCAGCGTTCGGGCGTGCGGCCGTGCAGGATCACCTCCGCACCCTCCCGCAGCAGGGCGAAGCCGATGGCGCGGCCGATCGCGCCGGTCGCGCCGGTGACGAGCGCGACCCGCCGGCTCACTTGGAGAGCGCCATCTCCTGCGTGAACACCACGGTGCGGCCGGCGATGGCGGTGCCATCATCGTATTGCCGCACCACCTCCTCCGGCAGGTGGGCGAGGTCGGTGCAGCGCAGGTAGTCGCGCATGGTGGTGCCGGTGCAGCGGCTGTCCATGTTGGGCGCGCCGCGCCGCGCCGCGGCGTCGCCGGCATGCACGGTGCGGAAGTCGATGCTGTAGCGCGCGACGCCGCTGGTGTTCGGCACGGTCTCATGCAGGTGCGCGGCCGAGAACAGGATCAGGCCCGCGGGCGGGAGGAGCACGCGGATCTCGTCGCGCTCGATCTCGCCGGTGAGCTTGGGCTGCTCCCGCGTGTCGCTGCGCACGTGCTGCGCCGCGCTGGCCCGGTTCTTCGTGTTCCATTCATAGTAGTTGTAGATCTCGGAGCTGTTCGGTACCGCGCGGTCGAAGTAGCGCGGATGGAAGGCCAGGCAGTTGTCCCGGTTCAGCCCGTAGATCGGCAGCCACCAATTGACCTGGCAGGGCGGCGCCGAATACCAGGTGTCGCGGTGCGGGTGGAACGCATAGGCGATGCCGGAGGTCAGATAGTGCGTCGGGTAGGCCGAGCGCATGCGCGGCACGTCGAAATGCATCTGCTCCGGATCGCCGCCGAGCGCCGCGATGATCTCCGGCAACAGCCGCTTGCACTCCGGATGGTGGATGAAGGCGGGCTTGAGCTTGGAGAGGATCGCCGCGCACTCCTCCATGGAGAGGACCTGGTCCACATGCTCCGGATCGTGCGGCGCGAAGGCCTCCTCGATCATGCCGCGGGCGAGGGCGACCAGGCGCTCGCTCGCCGGGATGGGCGAGTAGACGAAGAGCTCGCCGCGGTAAAGCGCCTCCCGCCGCGCATCATCGGAAATCCGGGCATCGTAATGGATCGGCGTCATGCATGTCTCCTCGTGGCCGGCGCGTCGTCATTGACCGCGGCGCGCCCGGCGGGGTCGGCGGGCACCAGCAGCCCGGCCCGCATCGCAGCCTCGGCGGCGGCGCGCATCTCGCGGAACGGCACCTGGGCGCGCTCCGCCATGTCGAGCAGCGAGTGCCGCCCATCCGCGAGGTTGAGCGCCCAGAGCAGCGTCATCTGGTCGAAGCCGCGTGCGGCGAGCGCCGGGTCGCCAGAGCGGCCGGAGGGCGAGCCGTCGCCGACCGGCGCGTAGAGGCCGCGCTTGCCGAGCTGCGGCTCCCCGTAAGGACAGGTGGAGAGCAGCACCTCGTTCCCCTCGATCACCTCGGCGATGTGCTCGAGCGCGGCGTAGGAGCGCGCGAGGTGCTCCGGCCGCACGAAGTCGAGGTTGTCGGCCGAGGTGTGGTATTCGGGGAAGGTGCCGTTGGGCGAGCGCATCAGCGCGCCGACCGGCAGGTCGAAGCCCGGCGAGTTGTACTGCCGCTCGTCATAGCCGTAGGGGATGAAGGGCAGGATGCGGTTGCCCTCGCCCTCATGCCGCAGGACGTGCTCGGCGATGCGGTCCGTGGCCGTGTCGCCGCGGCGGGAGCGCTTCCAGGTGAGCGGCCCGCCATCGCCGAGGCAGGAGAGCACCATGCCGTGGCGGATCCGCCGCAGCTCCTCCCGGTGCAGGGCGAGCCAGGCGATGGAGCCGATGGTGCCGGGGATGAACAGGAAGCGCCAGGTCATCCGCCGCGGCCGCGCTGCCAGCGCGCGGGCGAGCTCGAGCGCCACGGCGATGCTCGAGAGGTTGTCATTGGCGAGCGAGGGGTGGCAGCAATGGACGGAGACCAGAACCTCCTCTGCGCTCTCGCCCGATAGCAGGCATTCGCCGAGGGAGAGACTGCCGGCGACCAGCTCGGCATCGATGTGCACGCGGTAGGCGTCCTCGGTCATGCCTTCCAGCACGCGGTGCGGCAGGCAGAAGCCCCAGCTCTCATTGTAGTAGGCGGTCCGGTAGGGGATCAGCTCCGGCTGGTCGGGCAGGCTGTGCAGCCGGGGGCGCAGCTCCGCCATCGGCAGCACGCCGTCCACGCCGCGGCTGTACTGCACCAGGTGCAGGCTGTGGTCGGCGAAGTCCACCACCGTCCGGCCATCCAGGGTCCGGATCCAGCCGGCGCGCGGTCGCCACTCGCGCGGCACCTCCCAGTCCAGCACGCGGGTGCCGGTCGGCACCTCGGTCACCGCAAGCGGGATGCGCTCCGCGAGATAGGCGAGGGTCTGGCGCAGCCCCGGCCCGGTGATGCTGCGGCAGATCGGGAAGAGCGCGCGGCAATGCGCGTGCAGCGCCGCGCCGGTCACCGCCCCGCTCACGAAGCCGCGGCCCCGCCGCCGGAGAGCCTTGCCCGCGCCGGCGCCGCGCCGGCCAGCCGCCGCCTGAGCAGGTAGAGATCGGCGCGGACATCGTGCAGCGCCTGGCGCAGCTCGACGCGCGGCCAGAAGGGCTTGACAGGGTGCCACAGCGTGTCCGGCCGGCTGCCGGGGCGGTAGAGCGAGGGCTTCCACATCAGCGTGCCGGGGGAAAGTTCCACCGTGTGCATGGTTGCCGTGTAGAAGCGGTTGCGCAGCGCCGGCGGGGTGAAGGGCCCGTCGCCACCGGGATCGGCGAGGCGGAGCCCCGCGGCGGCGATGGCGGTCGGCCAGACCGCCTCGGAATGACCCGCCCAGCCGGCGCGCCAGGCGGCGTCCACGGCGGCGAGGCCGGCGCGGCTCACCCGGAAGATTGGCATGAAGGCGCAGAGCATCCCCGCCTCCGGCACCGGGACGCGCACGGTCGGCCACCACATCCAGTCCGGCTGGTCGGCGCGGCGGCGCAGCAACGGGGTCAGCAGATCGGCCTCCAGCAGCTCCAGCGGGAAGAAGAAGCGTCGCCAATCGCCGCTGAAGCGCACATCATACTCGACGAGCCAGTAGCGATCGTATTCTGGATGCGCGCGGAAGAAATGCAGCAGGATCAAGTCCACGTGCCCGCCCTCCCACAGGCTCCACCCCGCGCCGCCGCATTTCGCGGCGTAGGCGGGCTCGCGGAGCTCGTCGGTGCGGACGACGTGGTGCGGCACGCGGCGCAGCCGCTCCGGCACCGGCGCGCCGGGCGCGAGGTGGATCAGAACAATCGCCTCGGTGTCGGGCGGCGCCCCGCGGCGCAGTTTCGCGAAGGCGCCCGCCGCAATTCGGTCGAAGAAATGTGTCTGGAACAGAAGGGCGTTACGCGGGGACATGGTTCTGACCGCTGAATGCCGAGCGGCGAGAAACTGCGTCATGGCAGCGATCGGCGCGCGTCAAGACAACGCGATGCCACGCGGCTTTGCGAACCGGATCGAAGGCGGGTGAGGCATGGAACCCGCGGGCGACAGTCTCGCTGGCCGATCCTTGCAGGGGCGGCGGAGCATGGGGAGCGTGATGGTGCGGAAGGCGGTGATCCTGGCCGGGGGCTACGGCACCCGGCTGATGGAAGAGACGGAGGCGCGGCCGAAACCCATGGTGGAGATCGGCGGCCGCCCCATCCTCTGGCACATCATGAAGATCTACGCGTCGAGCGGGATCGATGAGTTCGTCATCCCCCTCGGTTACCGGGGCTACATGATCAAGGAGTTCTTCGCGAACTACCGCCTGCACGCGAGCGACGTGACATTCGACTTCAAGCGTGGCGAAATGGCCACGCATGCCGGCCGGGCGGAGGACTGGAAGGTCACGCTGGTGGACACCGGCCTCGGCACCATGACGGGCGGCCGCCTGAAGCGGCTGCGCGACCATGTGGGCGACGCCCCCTTCTGCATGACCTATGGCGACGGCGTCACCCTGCTCGACATCCAGAAGGTGATCGCCTTCCACCACGCGCATGGCAGGCTGGCCACCGTCACCGCCGTCCACCCGCCCTCCCGTTTCGGCACGCTGGAGATGACGGGCGACCGCGTCGCCGCCTTCCGGGAGAAGCCGCCCGGCGGCGACAATTGGATCAATGGCGGCTTCTTCGTGCTGTCCCCCGCCGTGCTGGACTACATCGCCGGCGACGCGACGGTGTTCGAGAAGGAGCCGATGGAGCGGCTGGCCGAAGACGGGGAGCTGATGGCCTACCGGCACGAGGGCTTCTGGTTCTCCATGGACACGCTGCGCGACAAGAAGCAGCTGGAGGAGATGTGGGCGAGCGGCGCGCCGCCCTGGGCCGCCAATTGGGAGATCCGCTGAGATGCGTGCAACCGCTCACGCCCTGCCACGCGCGGCGCGGCAGGTCGCGACGCCGGCCTGCCGCTGCTGCGGAGCGCCGCTGTCCGAGACCTTCGCCGACCTCGGCACGTCGCCGCTCGCCAACGCCTATGTGGACCCGGCGCACGGGGCGGCGATGGAGCCCTTCTACCCGCTGCATGCGCTCGTCTGCTCCGACTGCCGCCTGGTGCAGCTCGCGGAGTTCGAGACGCCGCAGGCGATCTTCTCCGAATACCTCTACTTCTCCTCGGTCTCCGAGGGCTGGCTGCGCCATGCCGAGGCCTATGCGGCGCGCATGACGGAACTGCTCCACCTCGGTCCGCAGACGCCGGTGGTGGAGGTGGCCAGCAATGACGGCTACCTGCTGCAGTACTTCGCGCGGCGGGGGATCCCCGTGCTCGGCGTGGACCCGGCGGCCAATGTGGCGGAGACCGCGATCGCCCGCGGCGTGCCGACCGAGGTCGCCTTCTTCGGCGCCGCGACGGCGCGGCGGCTGCGCGCCACCCACCCGGCGCCGGTGCTGACCGTCGCCAACAACGTGCTCGCCCATGTCCCCGACATCCACGACTTCGTCGAGGGCTTCCGCATCCTGCTCGGCCCCGGCGGCGTCGCCACCTTCGAATTCCCGCACCTGCTGCAGATGATGCGGCACAACCAGTTCGACACGATCTACCACGAGCACTTCTCCTACCTCTCGCTCATGGTGGCCGAGCTGGTCCTCGAGCAGCACGACTTGGTGGTGTTCGACATCGAGGAGCTGCCGACCCATGGCGGTTCGCTCCGCCTCTTCGTCCGGCATGCGGAGGACACGGTGAAGCCGGTCCGCCCCGCCGTGCTGGCGGTGCGGGAGGCCGAGCGGGCGGCGGGGCTGGAGGGGCCCGCGCCCTATGCCCGCTTCGCCGAGCGCGTGGTCGAGACGAAGTGCGCGCTGCTCGACTTCCTGGTCGGCGCGCGCCGGGCGGGGCGGCGCGTCGCGGGCTACGGCGCGCCGGCCAAGGGCAACACCCTGCTCAACTACTGCGGCGTGGGGCCGGAGCTGCTGCCCTTCACCGTGGACCGCAGCCCGCACAAGCAGGGGCTGCTGCTGCCCGGCACGCGCATCCCGATCCGGGCGCCGGAGGCGATCTTCGAGGAGCGGCCGGACTACCTGCTGATCCTGCCCTGGAATTTGCGGGAGGAGGTGGCGCAGCAGATGGCCGGGATCCGCGACTGGGGCGGGCGCTTCGTCGTGCCGATCCCGACGATCGAGGTGTTCTAGCAGCCTGTTGAAGAGTGCAGCGGACCCACAGGCACGGCCTGCGCCGCCGCAGGACCGGACGCGTCGAAGTGATTCGGCGCGGCCTGTCCCCGGCGCTCGCGCCTGGGCAAGCTCCGCGGCCGTGAACCTCGCCACTCGCGTCTCCGATCCGGGTCTCGCCGCCGACCGGCGGCCGGGACGATGGGCCCTGCCCGTGGTGCTCGCCGGGCTGCTCGGCCTGCTGCCGGCCCTGGTGCAGCTCTGGCGCGGCGTGCCGCTGCAGGAGCTCAACAGTGGCGGGGATGCCGATTTCGCCCTGAACACCCTGCAGGTCTTCCTGCAGGAGATCGGCTGGGGTCACCTCCCGCCGCGCTGGGCCGCCGGCGACCATGACGGCTTCGGCAGCCCCATCTTCTATTACTACGCGCCCCTGCCCTGGCTCGTCGCGGCGCCCTTCGTGGCGCTTGGCCTGCCACCCGACGGGGCACTGGTCGCTGCACTCGCGCTCAGCCGCCTGGCTGCGTTCGCCGGCTGCCTCGTCTGGCTCCGCATGCTGCTGCGCGATGCCTGGCTGGTCGCGGCCGGCGCCGCGCTGTTCGTCCTGGCGCCCTACATCGCCGTGAACCTGGCGATGCAGCGCTTCGCCTTCTCCGAATGCCTGGCGGTCGCCTTCGTCCCGGTCTGCTTCATCGCCGCCGACCGGCCCGGCCCTGCCGTCCCGCGGGTGCTGCTCGGCGCGCTGGGATTCGCCGCCCTCGCCATCACCCATCTGCCGACGACGATCATCGCCGCGCTGATGGTGCCGGCCTATGCGCTGCTGGTGCATGGGCCGCGGCGGCTGCTGGAGGTGCTGGCCGGCGGCATGCTCGGCGCGCTGCTCTCCGCCCTCTGGCTGGTGCCGGCGCTGCGCCTGCAGGACTGGGCCGCTGCGGAATGGTGGCTGAACTCCTGGCTCAGCATCGGGGTGCACGCGCTGTTCGGTCCCGCAAACCTGACCTATCTCCGCGTGCTCTGGGACCTCGGCAACAAGCTCGTGGAGCACGCGGCCTGGCTGCTGGACGCGGCGATCCTCTGGCTGCTGGCGCGGCACTGGCCCGGGCTGTCGCGCCGGGAACGGGCGATCTGCCTCGTCCTCGGTCTCGCCCTGCTGCTGATGGCCTGGCCCTTCGCCCTGGTGCTGGCGCCGATCCCGGTGGTGCAGAACATCGAATTCCCGTGGCGTGCCCTCGGGACCACCGCCATCCTGGTTGCCGCTGCCGCCGCGCTGGCCGCGGCGCGGCAGCCGCGGCTCCGGCCCTGGCTCGCCGGGTTGCTCCTGGTGCTGTCGCTCGGGCCGGCGGCGCTGGCCATGGCGGACCACCTGCTGCCGCGCGGAACCTGGCTCGGCCGCCGGTGGATGCTGCCGCAATTCGCCGAATCCTCGACCGCGCGCCTGGCTGCGGTGACCCGCGGCAGCCGGCCGGAATTCGTCACGCGCTGGGGCGATCGCGCAGGCTGGCCGCCGGGACGCCCGGCCGACCAGACGAAGCTGCTCGGCGGTATGAACAGCCGGTCCGGGCTGCCGCTCTACGGCACGCCGGCAGTGCTGCAGGGCAGCGCCACGCTCGACTTCGCCCGCGAGCGGGGCCGCATCGTCTTCGCCGGCCGGGTGGAGAGCGCGGGAGGCGCGGTGGTGCGTCTGCCGCAGCTCTTCTGGCCTGCCTTCCGCAGCACGCAGGGGAGCCTGTCGCCCGACCCGTCCACCGGGCTCACCCTGCTCACCCTGCCGGCTGGCGGCGCGATCGCCGGGCGGCTGGTGCTGGAGACGACCTGGCCGGAGCGGCTGGGCCTCGCGGTCAGCGGGCTCGGCCTGGCGCTCTGGCTCGGCGGGCTGGGCTGGGCGGTGGCCGGCGCGCGGGTCAGGCGAGGGGAAAGGCGTCCGGTCCCGTCGGCTGGAGCAGATCCCGTTCAGGCGGAATCACCTGAACGGGTGAAGATGCTCTGAGAACAAGGATGTAGAGCGGGTTCCGCCCGCCTGTGCTCGCGTCAGCCGCCCTGGCCGCTTGTTTGTGCAGATTCACGGTCCCGGGCGTTCACGCCCGTCCGCGATCTGCTGGAGCGTTTTCACCGTGCGCGTGCACGGCGAAAGCGCTCTAGAGCAGGTTCCTCTCAAGCCGACTCGCTGGAAATCGCTTCCCCGACGCGGGGCTGATTTGATTCACCCGGTCTGCTGGGCGGGGGCCAGCGGCGATGGCGAAGACCTTGTCCGAGGATTTGCGGGTG
>DASQVL010000059.1:0-5664 GCA_035640795.1 Crenalkalicoccus sp.
GGCGCTGGTCGCCGCCTGAGGTGGTCGAGCTAACTGGACGACGTCAGCCGCGCAGCGCGTCCATCGTTATCTGATTATACAGCGCGCTGTTGCGAGACTTCACAGTACCGACCAACGTAAACCAATCCAGCAGAACCCAAAAGAAGCCAACAAGTACGCAACAGAGCAAAAGCTGTGCGATACCGCGGCCCGTCCGGCCCAAGTAGAAATTGTGTCCGACCGCCGTGAGCGCCAGCAGAAGATAAGCGACACCAACGCTTTTCTTCGCGTTTGAATATTTCATCTCGATCAGGATTTTCTCTTGGTCACTCAGGCGGGCATGCCTGCCTGGAGTCATCGCCGGCGCCGAAAGGGGCAGATTGACAGCGTCGCTCATACACATCACCTGGTTAATATTCGAAATAAGTTTATCCTCGTATCGGCTCGGTGCCCAAGACGTCCGCTCCGGCGCGCGGTGTCGACCGTGCGCACGTGGTATTCTGCATCGTGGTGCAGCGCTTGACGGATATCGGGGGCGAGGCGACCTTCCCTGCGGGATGCGGCCTCCGCCGGCCGCGCCACGCAATCCGGGGGAGGCACGGGATGCCGCAGGTCACGCTTACCGTGAACGGCAAGTCGCACACCGTCGATGTGGAAGGCCGCACGCTGCTCGTCGAGCTGCTGCGGGAGAAGCTGCGCCTGACCGGCACGCATGTCGGCTGCGATACCAGCCAGTGCGGCGCCTGCGTGGTCCATGTGGACGGGGACAGCGTGAAGTCCTGCACCATGCTGGCCCTGCAGGCGAACGGTGCGCAGGTGACGACGATCGAGGGCCTCGCCAAGCCGGACGGCACGCTGCACCCGATGCAGGAGGCCTTCCGCGAATACCACGCCCTGCAATGCGGCTTCTGCACGCCGGGCATGGTGATGAGCGCCATCGACCTCGTGCAGAAGAACCCGAAGGGCCTCTCCGAGCCCGAGATCCGCGAGGGGCTGGAGGGCAATCTCTGCCGCTGCACCGGCTACCACAACATCGTCAAGGCGATCGCCGCGGCGCAGGAGGTGATGCAGGGCCGCCGGGCGGAGATCGCCCGGGCGGCCGAGTAACGACCGCCAGCGAGGGAGGAACCGTACAATGAACGTCGTCGTCCCCTTCGAGGGCATCGGCGCGAGCGTGAAGCGCAAGGAGGATCTGCGCTTCCTGTCCGGCCGCGGGCAGTATGTGGACGACATCGTCCGCCCCAACCAAGCCTACGCCTACATCCTGCGCAGCCCGCATGCCCACGCCACGATCCGCGGCATCGATACCGCCGCGGCCGCGGCGATGCCGGGTGTCGTCGCCATCTACACCTCGGCCGACATGGCGGCGATCGGCGGCATTCCCTGCGGCTGGCAGATCCACAGCAAGGACGGCTCGCCGATGGCGGAGCCGAAGCACCCCGTCCTCGCCGAGGGCAAGACGCGTCATGTCGGCGACCCCGTCGCGGTGGTGATCGCCGAGAGCCGGGCCCAGGCCAAGGACGCGGCCGAGACGATCATGGTGGACTACGACGTGCTGCCGGCGGCGGTGACGATGGAGGCCGCACTCACCCCCGGCGCGCCGTTGGTCCATGAGGGCGCGCCCGGCAACCTCTGCTACGACTGGCACATCGGCGACAAGGCGGTGACCGATGCCGCCTTCGCCAGGGCGCACAAGGTCGTCGCCTTCGAGCTGGTGAACAACCGCCTCGTGCCGAACGCGATGGAGCCACGGGCCGCGGTCGGCGACTACGACCCGACCACCGGCGAGCACACGCTCTACACCACCAGCCAGAACCCGCACGTCATCCGCCTGCTGATGGGCGCCTTCGTCCTGCAGCTGCCCGAGAACAAGCTGCGCGTGGTGGCCCCCGATGTCGGCGGCGGCTTCGGCTCCAAGATCTTCCACTATGCCGAGGAGGCGATCGTCACCTGGGCGGCCGCCAGGCTCGGCCGGCCGGTGAAGTGGACGGCCGAGCGCACCGAGAGCTTCATGTCGGACGCCCATGGCCGCGACCACGTGACCAAGGCGGAGCTCGCGCTCGATGCGGAGGGCAGGTTCCTCGGCCTCCGCGTCCACACGCTGGCCAATATGGGCGCCTACCTCTCCACCTTCGCGCCCTGCGTCCCGACCTATCTCTACGCCACGCTGCTCGCCGGCGTGTACACGACGCCGGCCATCTATGCGGAGGTGAAGGCGGTCTTCACCAACACCGTGCCGGTGGACGCCTATCGCGGCGCGGGACGGCCGGAGGCGACCTACCTGCTGGAGCGGCTGGTGGACATCGCCGCGGCGGAGACGGGGATCGACCGCGTCGAGATCCGCCGGCGCAACTTCATCTCGACCGACGCCTTCCCCTACCAGACCCCCGTGGCGCTGCAATACGACAGCGGCAACTACCACGCGACGCTCGACCAGGCGCTGCAGGCGGCCGACTGGGCGGGGTTCGAGGCGCGGCGGGCGGAGGCCGCATCGCGCGGCAAGCTGCGCGGCATCGGCTGCTCCACCTATATAGAGGCCTGCGGCATCGCGCCCTCGGCCGTCGTGGGCAGCCTCGGCGCCCGCGCCGGCCTCTACGAGGTCGGCACCATCCGCGTGCACCCGACGGGCAGCGTCACCGTGCTGACCGGCGCGCACAGCCACGGCCAGGGGCATGAGACGACCTTTGCCCAGCTGGTCGCCGACCGGCTCGGCGTGCCCTTCGCCCAGGTGGACGTGGTGCATGGCGACACCGCCAAGGTGCCCTTCGGCATGGGCACCTATGGCAGCCGCAGCCTCGCGGTCGGTGGCTCGGCGATGTTCAAGGCGATGGACAAGATCATCGCCAAGGGCAAGAAGATTGCCGCCCACCTCATGGAGGCCTCGGTCGAGGACGTCGAATTCGACCCCAGGGGCGAGAAGGGGGGCAGCTTCCGCGTCGCCGGCACCGATAAGGCGAAGTCGCTCGCGGAGATCGCGCTGACCGCCTATGTGCCGCACAACTACCCGATCGAGGAGCTCGAGCCGGGCCTCGAGGAGACCGCCTTCTACGACCCGAAGAACTTCACCTACCCCGGCGGCTGCCACATCGCGGAGGTGGAGATCGACCCCGCCACCGGCCAGGTGCAGATGGTCAACTTCACGGCGGTGGACGATGTCGGGCGGGTGATCAACCCGATGATCGTGGAAGGCCAGGTGCAGGGCGGCGTCGCCCAGGGCATCGGCCAGGCGCTGCTCGAGACCTGCGTCTACGACGGCTCGGGCCAGCTGCTCTCGGGCAGCATGATGGACTACTGCCTGCCGCGCGCCGAGGACCTGCCACCCGTCGGCGTCGCCACCCACACCACGCTCTGCACCCACAACCCGCTCGGCGTGAAGGGCTGTGGGGAGGTGGGCGCGATCGGCTCGCCACCCGCGGTGATGAATGCGGTGGTGGACGCGCTGCGGGACTACGGCGTGCGGCACCTCGAGATGCCGGCCACGCCTGCGAAGATCTGGGGCATCATCAACGCCGGCCGCCGCAGGGCGGCGGAGTAGGGGACCTCGCGCCATGTATGATTTCGCCTACCACAAGCCCTCCTCCATCGCGGATGCGGTGAAGATCCTCTCTGCCGATCCGGAGGCGCGGCCGCTCTCCGGCGGGCAGACCCTGCTGCCCGCCCTCAAGCATCGGCTGAACAAGCCCTCCGCCATCGTGGACCTCTCCGGCATCGCGGAGCTGCGCGGCGTGAAGCGCGACGGCAGCAAGGTCGTCATCGGCGCGCTGACCACGCACCGGGAGATCGCGGGCAGCCCGGAGGTGAAGGCCGCCATCCCGCCGCTCGCGCGCATGGCGGAGCACATCGGCGACGTCCAGGTGCGGAACCGGGGCACGCTCGGCGGCTCGGTCGCCAACAACGATCCGGCCGCCGACTACCCTGCCGCCGTGCTGGCCCTCACCGCGACCATCGTGACGGACAAGCGGCGCATCGCGGCGGATGACTTCTTCCAGGGCATGTTCACCACTGCCCTGGAGCCGGGCGAACTGTTGGTGGCCATCGAGTTCCCGGTGCCGCAGAAGGCGGGCTACGCGAAGATGCGCAACCCGGCCAGCCGCTACGTGATGGCCGGCGCCTTCGTGGCGAAGCTCTCCGACGGCTCGGTGCGCGTCGCCATCAACGGCGCGGGCCCCGGCGTCTTCCGGCAGGCGGAGATGGAGAAGGCGCTCGCCGCCAACTGGTCGCCGGATGCCGTGGCGAACATCCAGCAGTCGCCGGATGGACTGAACAGCGACATCCATGGCAGCGCGGAATACCGAGCGCACCTCGTCACGGTCATGGCGAAGCGGGCCGTCGCCGACGCGGGCTGAGGCGAGAGCCCGGCTGGGAGTCTTCCAGTCGGACCGGGCAAGCGCCCCCCGAGAAAGGATCAGAAAAAGGATGGTGGGGGTCTTGGGGGAGGAAGTTCCCTTCCTCCCCCAATCTCAACCTAACCCGCCACCGGCAGCGCCAGGCAATGCGCCTCCCGCTCCAGCACCGGCCGCCACTTCTCGATCAACTGCCGATAGGCCCGCCCCACCGCGCGAGGCCGGCGCTCAAGGTCGCACAACCCGCGCGGGTTCACCTGCCCGTTGCGCTCGCGCAGCGCCGTATCCCAGTCCACCTGGTCGGTCAGCGAATACCAGGTGAAGCCCAGCATCGGCACGCCGTCCCGGCGCAGCCGCATGATCCCGGACCATTGCTTCCACAGCCAGCGCTCCGCCTCGTCGCCGCGCGGCCCCTCGTCGATGTTCGTCTCGGTGTGCATCACCGGCAGGCCGTAGCGGGCGTGGTAGTCGCGCGTCACCGTGTCGTAGCCGAACACCTCGCCCACCCAGCGGCTGTGCCCGTCGGCGGCGATCAGATGCTCGTTCGTCTGATACCAGTCATTGCCCATCACGCAGTGGCGCTTCAGACCGGCGCCCTGCAGGAAGAACCGGTACTCCTCCCGCGTCATGCCGTTGTCGCACAGGAACTCGTACATGGCGCTGCACACGCGACGTCCGTAGTTCAGGTCGAGCGTCAGGAAGCGCTCGGCATTGCGGTGCTCGGCATGCGGCAGGGCGTCCGGGCATTCCGGGTGGAAGTGCTCGGTGCTTTCGCTCTGGATGAAGATCGCATCCGGCCGCACCTCCAGGATCGCGCGCATCGCCAGCACATTGGCGCGCACCACGTGCTTGATGGCGGTCACGTAGCTGCGGTCGTCGTGCAGCCGCTCATTCCACCAGCCGTACTTGGCGCTGAACACCGCGGTGATGAACATCTCGTTCACCGGGGTGTAGAGCTGCACCCAAGGGAAGCGCGCGGCGAAGGCGCGGGCGTAGTCGGCGAACAGCGCCGGGAAGTCCGGGTTCTGGAAATCGCCGATCCAGTCCGGCACGCCGAAATGGCAGAGATCCACGACCGGCATGATGCCGAGGGCACGCAGCGTCGGCAGCGTCTCATCGGCGAAGGACCAGTCGTGCCGGCCGGGGCCGCGCAGCGTGGTGTGCAGCTGCGGGCCGTAGCGCAGCATGTCGCAGCCCAGCTCGCGTACCAGCGCGAAATCCTCGCGCCAGTGATCGTAATGGCCGCATTCGGCCATCTGGTCGCGGCGGAAGCCCTCCGCGATGACCGGCGCGCTGTTCTCGATCCCGGTGCCGAACAGGAAGCCGCACGGTGCGGGCGGCC
>DASQVL010000060.1:0-4881 GCA_035640795.1 Crenalkalicoccus sp.
GGCGCGGGTGCTGAACCTGACGGCGGCGGCGCGGTAGAGCAACCGGGTCTGGCTTTGCGCGAGCGGGTTGGGCCGCGTTGCCGGAAAACGGATCAGAAAAAGGATGGTGGGGGCTCAGGGTCATTCAGTTCTGGCTGTGAAGTGCCGAGCGCGAGTCGCCGGTCGAGGCTGACAGGGTGGCAAGAGCATTTGGCTGACGTTCTGCAGTGCGGCCGCTCATGCCCTGATCGCCGGGCTCAGCTCGCTGTGGCAGAACTCCGTGGACCTGCTCTCCCCTCAAGCCGCTCGAGGGGTCTCCGCCATCATGGCTGTACCAGATCTGGGCAATCATAATTGGACGTGCGGGTTACGCTGGGGAAGTGCGGAACGTGAGGTGGTCGGCGCCTATTTCCAGCAGCGTTACGAGGTAAAAGGGGCACCGGTACTCAGCCTGCACGATGAAGTGCGGCGACCCGGTAAAAGCATCGTGGATTCGGCGGGAGCGGTGGGATGCAGGATGGGCGCGGAACACGTAATGATTGGCTAGCAGGCAGATGCCACCGGGCGTCAAGAGATCGCTGATCCGCGCGACAATCATCTGCAACACCGAGTTGTCGAGCGGCGAGAGATAATAGAGAACATCGGCAATAACAACGAGGTCGAATTGGCCGTCGAGGCAGCGTGACAGATCGAGCAGGTCGTGTGTTTCGAACCGGACATTCGGTAGGTCCGCATGCGACGCACGGGCACGGGCCACAGCCGATGGCGCAATGTCTACACCCAGCACCGACTCTGCGCGCGCGGCGAGATGGGGCGACAGCAATCCGAGCCCACAGCCAACATCGAGCGCCTGCCGGTAGGGTCGTGGCGGCAAGATGGACGCCAGCACCTCATACTTCCGACGTTGATAGCGGTAACGAGGCGAGGCAGAGGCCCAGGGATCCGGGTTTGTGGCGTAGACCGCTTCTAGGGCTCCTGCCGAACCGAGAGTAGAGCGTAGGCGTTGGATGCGAGCGTCGGTACGGGCGGAGCGAAGGAACAGGCCAATGTCGCGCAGCCCCATAAAAGCTGGCGGCAGGAGTACTTGGCCGCCAACCCCGCGGCCTTGGGTGGGCAGGGCCCCGGGCTGATGCGACGCCGGACTTCGCCGGAAGCCGAGCCACCGGTCACGGGCGCCACGCGCGCGAACGAACAAACATCCGATCACAATCGGCCCTCTTCTCATCGCCACTAGCTGGGCACGAGTGGGCACCGCGCGCGTCACCGCTCGATGACGGCCACACCTGATCGGGTTACAGCTGAAACGCTGCCGGCCGGGAGCGGCGTTCAAAGGAAACCTGCGAGGCAAGATGCGAGCCTTGGTGAGGAGACAGGAGATCAGGTCAACCCTGGCACGCAGCGACACCCCGCAGGGCAGCCGAGTACCAGGGGCACGCCTGCCGCATCCCTACTTAGCGCTAAAACTGCTAAAGGTTGTTTGACTCCCCCTGCCCAAGCACCGCCATACTTGGCTGTTGCTGTATGATACGATTACTGAGACGGCTCTATGGAGGAATCTCCCAGTTTGGTGGAGGTCCCTTAGTGCCGTTTGGCTCCCTGCTTTCCGCGCTCGCCGAGGTGCGCGATCCACGTCGCGCGCAAGGGCAGCGCTACAGTATGCGCCACCTGCTGCTGTTCTCGGTTCTGGCCGTGCTGGCGGGTGCGACCTCCTACCAGGGAATCGTTACCTTCATCGGCCTCCAGCGCGAGCGCCTGAACACCGCCTTCGGCGCCTGCTTCCGGCGGGCTCCATCCGTGAACACCCTGCGCCATCTGTTCCTAGTGCTCGACCGTGATGATCTCGAGGCTGCTTTCCGTCGCCATGCGTGCGCCTTGAACGCCAGCATGCCGGAGGTGCTGCGGACCATCGCCCTGGACGGCAAGACGCTGCGCGGCAGCGTCGATCACCTGAACGACCGCAAAGCGGCTCACGTGCTCAGCGCCTTCGCCAGTGATGCCTCACTGATCCTGGCCCATCAGGAACTGACCGGTGCGCCGGACGAGATCCCGGCGGTGCCGAAGCTGATCGACGAGCTTGGTCTGACCGGCGTGCTCTTCACCGCCGACGCGCTGCATTGCCAGAAGGAAGGGTTCGCACAGGCCGCCGAGACCGGCAATGCCCTGCTGGTCCGGGTCAAGGAGAACCAGCCCACGCTGCATGCTGCCCTGGCCGGACTCTGCGCCGAGCAGCGCCCCTTCAGCAGTGACGAGACCGTGGACCGCCGCCGCCATGGCCGTCAGGAGCATCGCTGCGTCGAGGTCTTCGACACCGCCGGCTATTTGGACGCACCCTGGCAGACGCTGGTCGCCTGTGTGGCCCGGGTCTCACGCCTGACCTACACAAAGGACACCGGCTCCGGGCTTTGGCCAACGCGCGAGGAGATCGGCTACTACGCCTGCCAGATCCGCCGAGATGCCAAGAGCCTCGCGCACGCCATCCGCGCCCACTGGGGCATCGAGAACCGTGCCCATTACGTCCGGGACGTGACACTGGGCGAGGACGGCAGCCGGATCCGCAACAGGCCCGGCGTGATGGCCCGCATCCGCTCGGTCGCTCTCAACATCCTGCGCGCCAACGGCGTCCATAACGTCAGCCAAGCGCTCTACGCCAATGCTCTCAGCATCGACCGGCTGCTCGCCCTCGGCTCGTCATGACCAGAACTGAATAGCCCTGGGTGGGGGCTTGGGGGAGGAAGTTCCCTTCCTCCCCCAAGGGCCACCAACGGCACGCCCCCTCAGAACGCCCCACGCAGCCGGAAGGAGAACACGCCAACCGGCCCGCGATCGGCATTGAAGGCCGGGTTGACCAGCAGCTGCGCGTCGAGCGTCACCGCCACGCCCGGCGCGGCGGCGATCGCGTAATACCCCTCGAGCGCCACCTCCGGCGCGTAGTTCAGCCGCCCGTCCCCCAGGATGAAGCCGAGCCCGCCGGCGGCGAGGAAGCGCCGGTGCGGGTCCGAGAGGCCGGCCAGGTTGCCGGCCAGCCCCAGCACATCCTCCGGCCGGCCCCAGGGCGCGCCCTCCAGCGCCAGGCCGGCGGAGACCGCCCAGTCCATCTCCGTGTACATCCATTGCTGGGTGCGGCCATCGTTCCAGGACAGGCGGGCGAAGGCGCCCAGTCCCTCCGCCAGTTCCTGTTCCAGGTTCAGCACCGCCATCAGCTTGGTGGCGTAGCCGCCGGCGCGGTTCACCTCGGTGTCCGTGATGTCGCCCGCGAGCAGCGTCCGGTAGCTCTGCGAGCGGGTGCGGGAGAGGCCGAGCAGCAGCCGCACCGCGCCCGGCCGCCCGGCCGGCGCGTGGAAATGATCGAGCTGCGCCAGCAGCTGATATCCCTTGAAGGGCTGCGGGTCGAGCGAGAGGGAGTTGATCCGCTTCGCCACCTGCAGCGCGCCGGCACGCAGGCCCCAGATGCCGTTTTCCCACTCCACCGCGATGCCGGTGGTGTAGCCCTTCGCGTCATTCGCGAAATCGAAGGCGCCGGCCGAGACGAAGGCCCAGTTCAGGAACTGCGTGCGCGGGTCATGGGCGTAGCGGTTGCGGTCGAAGATGTCGAAGACGGCGATCTTGCCGGCGGTGAGCGTCAGCCGCTCGCGTGGCACCGGCCCGGCGAAGCGCAGCGGGTCCGGCTCGGCCTCCACCAGATCGGCCGAAAGCGGGATGGTCTGGCGCAGGAACAGCCGCGTCACGTAGGCGGAGGGGCCCTCGCTGCCGAGGCGGAAGGCCTCGCCATTCGGGAAGGCGGCGGCGCCGCGCGTGCCCGAGAGGCCGAAGCCGCGCGAGACCTGCGGGTCGAAGACCAGCTCGGCGCCGGGCCAGAGGCGGCGGCCGATGACGATGTCGGTCGAGAAGGTGTTCCGTTGCAGGGTGCCGGGCTGCAGGCTGTTCTCGCCCTTGTAGGGCGAGCGGAAGCCGGGGTGGAATTGCTCGACGAAGGTCGCCTGGCCGTGCAGCAGCCAGCCCGCTTCCTGCAGTGCCTCAAGCCGGGCCGCCGCGCCGGGCCAGAGTGCCGGCGCCTCCGGCCCCGCAAGGGAGCCCGGACTTCCCACCGGCTGGGCCCGCGCCGCCAGGCCGGCGAGGAGCAACCAGCACAGCACGGCTGAACACGTCTTCAGTTGAAGAGTTGACGGGATGTTATATCTATATCGAAACGACATGTCCGGAAGTGGGGTGCGGGCGCCGCGCCGGCAAGCTCAGGCCGGCCGCACTTCCTCCGGACGCCTCATACCGGTGTGCGTTTGTGTTGACACAAAAACGGCCTCAGTCGCCGGCGCGGCGTTTGCGGCGGCGGCCATTCGGCCGCTCAGCCTGCTTCGCAGGCTGCAAGTCAGGATTTATGCAAGGCGATATCAGCCGCGCGTCGCGTGCGGGGCAAGCCAGCCGAGGCTCGCCCCCGGCTCCGCATCCGTCGTCGGCAGATAGGGCTTGATGTCGAGCAGCGGCGTGCCGTCCGCGCAATCGAGGTAGCGCACGCGCAGCACGCCGGGCGCGGCGAAGCCCTCGAAGGCCACCACCGAAAACCCGATCGGGTTCGGCCGGAAGGGCGCGCGCGTGGCGAAGACGCCGCGCGGCGTGTCGTCGAAGGGCGGCGTGAAGACCAGCCGCGCCGGCGGCGCGCGGTGCAGCCAGGTCAGCAGCACCAGGTGCGAGAAGCCCTCCAGCCCCGCCAGCCCCTCCCGCCAGGCCGGCTCCACCACGGCGCGGCACTCCGGCGCGGGCCGCGGCTGGCGCCCGTTGCGCGGGCAGTCGGCCGGCGTCGCCCAGGGCGTCTCCAGATGCCCGATCGGGCGGAAGGCGGGCAGCGCCGTCACGCGGGCGGCCGCCGCACGGCGCCGGCGGCAAAGAGCGCGGCGGCCTCGGCTTCGG
>DASQVL010000061.1:0-3791 GCA_035640795.1 Crenalkalicoccus sp.
AGCGCTGACCGCCTGGCGGCGGCGGGCGATGCGGCCGTCGAAATAGTCGGTGATGGCGGCGGCGGAGAAGGTGACGCAGGCGCCGACATCGCCCCAGGGCGTGCCGAGCGAGGCCAGCAGCACGAGCAGCGGGATGGCGGCAATGCGCGACAGCGTCAGCAGGTTGGGGAGGTCTGTGGGCATCCGGGCGGACGCTAACGCAGCGGGGACGGGGCGGGAACTGCGCGGGCAGGCGGGCCCGGCTTTCATCGAAGGTCGGGCCGTGCTCCGGGCTGCCGGCAAAGACGCTCTGCACCTTCAATGGGTCCCGGGTCGCTGCGGTCAAGGGCAAGCCGGCTTCGCCTATGGTGGGGGCTTGGTGGGTCCCCGCAGGGGACGTTCCCTCCTCCCAAGGGCCAGCTGCCCAAGGACCAGCTGCGCGGCGTCCTACTGCGCCGCCGCCGCCCCGGGGTGGAAATGCCCGTGGATCTTCCGCGCCACCGACGGCCCCACCCCCGGCGTGTTCTCGAGATCCTCGAGCGAGGCGTTCCGCACGCCCCGCGCCGAGCCGAAATGATTGAGCAGCCGCCGCTTCAAGGCCGGCCCCACGCCGGGGATCTCGTCCAGCTCGCTCTTCGTCAGGCTCTTCGACCGCCCGGCGCGGTGCGTCGAGATGGCGAAGCGGTGCGCCTCGTCGCGCAGGCGCTGCAGGTAGTAGAGCACCGGGTCGCGCGGCGGCAGCTGGAAGGGCTCGGCGCCGGCGCGGTGGAACCACTCCCGCCCGGCATCGCGGTCCGGCCCCTTCGCCACCGCGATCAGGGGGATGTCGTCGCAGCCGAGCTCGGCCAGCACCTCGCGCGCCGCGTTCAGCTGACCGACGCCGCCGTCAATGAGCACCAGGTCCGGCCAGGTGCCGCTCGCGCGCTCCGGGTCTTCCTTCAGCGCACGGCCGAAGCGCCGCTCGAACACCTCGCGCATCATGGCGAAGTCGTCCCCCGGCTGGACGGGGCCCCTGATCGAGAACTTCCGGTAGGCCTGCTTCAGGAAGCCGGACGGCCCCGCCGCGATCATCACGCCATAGGCGTTGGCACCCTGGATGTGGCTGTTGTCGTAGACCTCGATGCGCTCGGGCGGGGCCGGCAGGTCGAAGACGCGCGCCACGCCCTGCAGCAGCGCCTCCTGCGCCGTGCCCTCGGCAAGTTTCCGCTCCAGCGCTTCCCGCGCGTTCACCTCGGCATGTTCCACGGCGGCGCGCTTGTCGCCGCGCTGCGGGCGGTGCAGCTCCACCTTGCGGCCCGCCTTGATGGAGAGCGCCTCGGCGATCAGCGCCCGCTCCGGCGGCTCATGGCTCAGCAGCACGAGGGGCGGCGGCGGCAGGTCGTCATAGAGCTGGGCGAGGAAGGCGCCCATCACCTCCTCCGGCCCCTGCTCGCCCTTGCTCAGGAAGAAGGGGCGGTTGCCGTTGTTGCGGCCGCCGCGGAAGAAGAACACCTGCACGCAGCTCTGCCCCGCCGCCTGGTGGATCGCCACCACGTCGGCGTCGCCGATGCCCTCCATGTTGATGCGGTCGCGGCCCTGCACATGGGTCAGGCCGCGGATGCGGTCGCGCAGCGCCGCGGCGCGCTCGAACTCCAGATGCCCGGCCGCCTCCTCCATCTCCCGCGCCAGCTCCTTCTGGATGGAGGGCGTCTCGCCGGAGAGGAACTGCTTCGCCTGGCGGACCAGCTCCGCGTAGTCCTCCTGGCTGATACGGCCGACGCAGGGGGCGGAACAGCGGCGGATCTGGTACAGCAGGCAGGGCCGTTCGCGCGTGTCGAACACCGTGTCCCGGCAGCTCCGCAGCAGGAAGACGCGCTGCAGCGCGGTCAGCGTCTGGTTCACCGCCCAGGCGGAGGCGAAGGGGCCCCAGTAGCTCGCGCCCTTGCGCCGCTCCCCCCGGTGCTTGGTGATCTGCGGGAAGGGGTGGTCCTCGGTCAGCACCAGCCAGGGGTAGGACTTGTCGTCCCGGAGGACGATGTTGTAGCGCGGCCGCAGCCGCTTGATCAGGTTGGCCTCGAGCAGCAGCGCCTCGGCCTCGGAGGCCGTGGTGATCACCTCCAGGCTGCGCGTCTCGTGCACCATGCGGCGGAGGCGCTCGGGCAGCCGGCTGGGCTGGGTATAGGCGGCGACCCGCTTCTTCAGCGCCCGCGCCTTGCCGACATAGAGCGCGTCCCCCTTGGCATCGAGCATGCGATATACGCCCGGCGCGAGCGGCAGGGTCGCGAGCGCCGATTCGATCACCCGCACCCCTTCCATCGCGGGCGGCGGAAGCGCATCCTCCGGCTCGGTCATGCCCACCGATTAGGCACGGGGCGGCACTCCCGGCAAGCCGCGGTTCTCCACCGATCTTGTGGACAAGTCTGTGGAGACAAACCTTGTAGGGGCCGGAAATCGGCCGTCATCCGCGCGTCATATGACATTGCCTGGCTTTTCGGCAGAAACCTAAGTACCTGATTTCGTTCGTTTTTACGGCTAGAATTTTGTCACGCCCGCGTCAAGGGCAATGTTTCGCTTGACCGTGCCGCGCGCCATCGCGCCGGCGTGATGGCGGTGGACAATGCCGCGGTGCGAACCGATTCAGCGACGCAGCCTCTCGACGACAACCCCGACGGTTGCAGCGTCGGGATAGGCCTCCGGCTTTTCGACAGAGACCCGCGCGGCATGCACGCGGGAATCCTGCAGCGCGGCCAAGGCGATACGCTCGGCCAGCGTCTCAACCAGAAGCGTATGGCCGGCCGCCGCTTCTGCGCGCGCCGCGCGCACCACATGGCCGTAATCCACCACCCGCCGCAGATCGTCCGGGCCGACCCGGTCCGGCGCGCTCTCATCCTCGACGGAGAGCTCGACCGTGATGATCACGCGCTGCGGCGCCGCCTTCTCGTGTGGATGCACGCCGAGCCGCGCCTGCACGGTCAGGCCGCGCACCACCACCAGCCGGCGCCCCGCGCGCGCATCCGGCCCGAATCCGCTCATTCGGGCGAAGGCGCGCCGCGCGCCGGCGACCATTGCAGGTGCTGCCCGCCATCGAGCGCGATCATCTGCCCGGTCATGGAGGGCAGGCTGACGATCATCAGCACCGCCTGCGCCACCTCCTCGGGCGAGGAGCCGTGGCCGAGCGGAACGGAGGCATACTGCCGGGCGAATTGCTCCGGCGTCTGGCGCGGGCTCTGCAGGGCCGGGCCGGGCCCGATGCCGTTCACCCGGATGCGCGGGGCGAGCGCCAGGGCGAGGCTCCGGGTCAGCGCCCAGAGCCCGGCCTTGGAGACGGTGTAGCTGACGAAGTGCGGCGTCAGCGACCAGACGCGCTGGTCCAGCATGTTCACCACCACGCCCTCCGCATCCCCGGGCAAGGCGCGGGCGAAGGCCTGGGTGAGCACGAAGGGGGCGCGCAGATTGGTCCCCAGATGGCGGTCCCAGCTCTCCCGCGTCGCGTCGTGCCACTCGTCGCGCTCGAAGGCGCTGGCGTTGTTCACCAGCACGCCGAGCGGGCCGCCGAGCGCCGCCGCCGCCTCCGGCACCAGCGCGGCCATCGCGGCCTCCTCGGCCAGGTCGGCGCAGAGCGTCGCGGCCCGGCGGCTGAGGCCGCGAATGGCCTCCGCCGTGCCGGCGGCCGCCTCGGCACTGCGATGGTAATGCACCGCGACGTCGAAGCCCGCCTCGGCGAGCGCCAGCGCGATCGCCGCACCCAGCCGGTGCGCCGCGCCGGTGACCAGGGCGCGGCGCGGCAGCGCCGGCGCGATCGGCAGAAGCAAGGGGGTCAGCGCGTGCGGACG
>DASQVL010000062.1:0-15072 GCA_035640795.1 Crenalkalicoccus sp.
GCCACGACGCGTCGGCTTTCACCGAAATGGATGATTTGCGGCGTGAAGATCCCATGATCGCCGGTCCAGCCGTTGATCAGGACGAGCGGCGGGCTTTGCGGATTGCCCGGTCCTGTCTCGAAATGCGCGAGGTTCACGCCATCCCGGGCCAGGAAAGCCGCCTTCAACTTAATGTCGGGAAGCATAAGCTTAATATCGGCAAGCATAAGCGGCTCCTGTGTTTTGCTTCGGACACATGCTCCCGTTCGGATGCGGGCTTTCCTGTTTGAGCTGACGGCATCGCAGGGACTCAGGTGAGCAGTGCGCGACGTTCGGCAGGTCGAGCGACGCCGACATAGGAGGCGACCGCGAGCAGGCAGAAAGCAACCATGACCACGGCCATCGACAAGGCGGACCGGCCGTCGAAGAGCCCGGCCACGAACCCGCTGGACAAGGCGGCGCCGATCATCTGAACGAATACCGCGACGGCGCTGGCAGAACCTGCGATTTCGGGCAGGGGCTGCAGGGCCCCGGCCATCGCGTTCGGCGAGATCAGCCCGAACGACAGCGCAACCGCGACCATCACCAGCACGACCAGGATGATCGAGGCGCCGCCTGCAAGCGCCATTGCCAGCAAGGAGGTTGCGAGAAGCGTCGAGACGATCAGGCCGATCGTGATCAGTTGGCCGGGCGAAGCGCCCCAGGCAGTCAAACGCTTGTTGATTACCGTTCCGCCCATCACCGAGAGCGAACTTGCTCCGAAGATCAGGCCGTATTGGCTGGGGCTGAGGCCCCGCACGTTGATGAAGAACAGCGGGGAGCCCGCGATGTAGGCGAAGACTGCGCTCGCCGCCGCGGCATTGCACAGGATGTTGCCCAGGCAGACGGGATGCGTCAGGACGCGAAGATAGTCGCGGACGACCGTCATCGGTTCCAGCCGGCGGCCAGGAACGATTCGCGCGGTCTCCGCGAAGCCGCGCATTGCCAGAAGCAGAACGAATGCGCCTGCGATCGGTACCAGATAGACGGCCTGCCACCCGCCCAGCAGCAGCAGCGCCGCGCCGACTGTCGGCGCGACCATCGGCACGATGTTCACGGCGAAGACGATATAGGACATCTTCGCGCGCGCAGCCGCCCCCTCGAACAGATCGCGGACGATCGTGACGGCGCCCATGCCCGGGCCCGCGGCCCCGGCACCCTGGAGGGTTCTGAAAACCAGGAGCTGAGGCAGCGAATGGGCGAAGACGCAACCGATGCTCGCCACGATCAGGAGCGCGCAGCCGGCCACGATTACCGGATTGCGACCAAAACGATCCGATACCGGCCCATACACGATCAGCGCCGCGCCGAGGCCCAACATATAAGCGCTCATCGCCCAGCCGACCTCGGACGCCGGAGCGCCGAGGGCGGCCCCAGTCGCCGACAAGGTGGGCAAGATCATGTCGATGCCGAAGGTCGGCAGGGACGACAGAAGCCCAAGCAGCAGCGTGAAGGCGAAAGAGTCTGGTCGTATCCGCGCCATCAGTGATTACCGTCGTTCGGCTGGCAGCGGAGCGGCGACCTGACGCCGACCAGACGGGTGGCGAGGTCGCCGCGCCGGCAAACCGTATTGCGATTCAAGCTGCCCTGATGGTTCCATGGGCTGCTGCGCGCTGCGCGGGCTTGCGCGCAGCCGTTCCGGCGCCGCGCCCTGCAGCTGCGACTGCCTCCAACTCGCGAACCAGGATGGACGCCTCGATATCGGCTCTGATGGCCTCGCCCAGGCGGCGGGCCGAGGTCCGGAAATGCGGCTCCGTGGTCAGCCGGTTCACTGCGGAAGCGATTTCCGCTTCGGATGCAGAGGGCGGCAATCGCAGGCCCGCGCCCCTTGCCTCGACGCGGCTGGCGTTGGCGCCCTGGTCCCGTGCCATGGGCAAGACCAGTAGCGGCAAACCATTGATCAGCGCGCGGTTGACTGTCCCGTGGCCGCCTTGCGTCACCACCGCCGAAACCTCCTTCATGACACTGTCATGAGGCGCGCTCTGCAGCAGCCGCACGTTCTCCGGGGCCCGCAGGTCGGCGATGTTCACATTGGGACCGGCGGTTGCGACGGCATCGACCTCGATCAATCCCATGGCATTGACGACCCGCTGAACCAAATCTCCCTGGCCTTGCGATCCCGTGCTGCAGGCGATGAGCACGCGCGGGCGATCCGACCGCGCGGACCAGGGCGCCCGCCACGGCAACGACCAACCCGGCTGGTCGAGCAGCGGACCGACATACCGGACGTTGTCGGGCACGGAGTCGGCCGGAAAATCAAAGGCCCGGCTGATGGCGAGCAGAAGCCGGTCCGCCCGATCAAACAGATCCACGACGTGGCTGAAGCCGGTGACGCCCAGCTGGGCGCAAGCGTCGTTCAGGGGCGCCAGAAACCGGTTCCAGAAGTCGCGCCACTGATCATTTGCTGCCGCGACTTCTGCGCGTTCTTCGGGCGCTTTCGGTTGTGGCAAGTCGCTGGTCGCCGGCGGTATGCCCGGCAGCGGCCGAAGGCACACATGGGGCGAGAGCATGGCGACGGGAACGCCGGCTGCCTCTGCCCCGAGCGCTGCGCCGATGAGCAGGTCGATGCTGAGCACGGCGTCCGTAGGAACGCGGCGGATCTCGTCCTGGATATCGGCTGCATACGCGGCCGCGGGAGCGAACATTGCTCTGCGCGCCCAGTCCTCCATATCCGAAAAGTCCGCCGGGTCCGCGGCTTTCCCAGTCGGGGCGCGGCGCCATGTCACGAACTCGAAATCGGCCGCCTGGACTTCGCCGCGCATCGCCGGATCGGCAATGACGCGAACACGATGACCATTGCGCCGCAACTGGCGTCCCGCGGTCAGCAACGGGTTCAGATTGCCCGAACTGCCCCATGACGCGAGGAGGAAATTGAAAGACATGGCAAGCCTGCCTCCTGAGAATCGGTATTGCGGACGCGCGGAGCGATCCGCGCGTACGCCGCCGTAGCGAATGCGAACCGCCGGACAGCCATGTGGACTCCGCTTCGGTTCGAGGCAGACTCTGGGGTGCTTCGGCTACCGAATGCTGTCCCGCAGGAGCCGAATGGTTACGTTCGTAATGGTGAGCGGGTGCGACCGTGTCGCAGGGATCGGCGGTGTGGACGCACGAAATCCGACCCGCCTTCCGGGTCCTGCGATGCGGATCTACTCCGGGCGTCCGAGGGTCCAGCATTCGGTTCAGCGCGTCGGCGGCGATCGCCACCTCGGTTGCCTGCCGCCCGTCCGTTTGCGATCGCAGTCCATCGCCGATGACGCGCTTCCATCGCGCGATGTCGGACTCCACGAGAGCGCGCCAGCCGTACCCCAAGGCCCGCTGCCAGCCCATGCGGCCGCGCTCCGCGATACATCGTAGATGCGCATCGCGCTGCGTCGGCGCGGTCTCCGCCGCTTCGCTCGGCACCGCGTTCGCGCGCTGCGGCACGACCACGGCCGCCTCGGGATGGCGTGCCGCGACTTCGGCGTAGACGTCGTCGCGGTCGCATCAGCACCAGCTCGATCGCCGCGTCCGAGTACCAGGCCTGGCCGCCGGGCGTGCTCCGCCGCGGCGCCTGCCGCCCGGCCAGGGTGGCCTCCTCGAGCCAGAGCGTCAGGTCACCACGCCGCGTCAGCCCCGCCTCGTACTTCCGCCAGTTCCGGATACGGTGGCGGCGGGCGGCGTTGTGCTTGAAGGGCATGCCCGAGCGCGTAATGGATCAGCCGCAGCCGAGCCACCCGCCCCGGCGGCTCGCTGCGCCAACGCCCCACGGCAGCATTCCTGCCTCGTCGCACCGCCGAGGTCCGGTTATGGTTCTGCGTCCCGACCAGGCCCTGCCGCGTGCCTGCCCGCAGGCTCCCGCCGCTCAACGCCATCCGCGCCTTCGAGGCCGCCGGCCGCCATGGAAGCTTCACTCGCGCCGCGGCCGAGCTGAACGTGACGCATGGCGCTGTCAGCCGACAGGTGGCCCAGCTTGAGCTCTGGCTCGGTACCCCGCTCTTCCAGCGAAAGCCGTCGCAGCTCGTCCTGACGGAAGCCGGGCGCGCCTACCTCGCTGAGGCGACTGCGGCGCTCGATCGGCTAGCGCTCGCCTCGCTGCAACTGCTGGACCAGGCCGCGCCGCGAGCCCTGCAGGTAAACGCGCCCCCGACCTTCACGATGCGCTGGCTGATCCCTCGCCTTTCAGGCTTCCAGCGCCGCCGCCCAGGGATGGAGGTCCGCATGACCACCTCACTGGCGCCGGTACGCTTCGAGCCGGGTGGCTACGACATTGCCATCCGCGGCGCCCAGGCGCCGCTCCCGGGAATGGTCTCAGTGGCTTTCATGACCGAACTGATCATGCCCGTCTGCCATGCCGATCTCACTGAGGGCGGGCGGCTGCGAGCGCCGGCGGACCTCGAAGGCCAGACTCTGATCGGCTACGGTACCGAGCCCTATCCCTGGGCGGATTGGCTGGCTGCGGCCGGTGTGCCTGAGCTGCGCCCGGCGGGCACGCTGCGCTTCGAGCAGATGTACTTCGCGCTGCAGGCCGCGGCCGAGGGGCTCGGTGTGGTGCTGGTGCCGGCCTTCCTGGTGGTGGACGACATCCTCGCCGGGCGGCTCTCAGCTCCCTTCGGCGCCCTCGCGGCCCGGCGGCGGTGCTATTATGCCAACGCCGTCCAGCGCAGCCCGGCGGTGGACGCCTTCATCGACTGGCTGCTGCGCGAGGGCCGCGACACCGAGCAGGCCATGCCCGCCTGGGCCATGGCCTGAAGCGGGCCCTCAACTCGCCAGGACTGTGGGGCGTGGAGGGCGGTCCTACTGTGGCTTCGCCACGGCAAACCACAACCAACCTGATGAGGTTGAGACCAAACCGGCGCCTCCACGAAAACGCGAAGCGGCTTCGTGTGGAGCTAATCCAGCAACACCCCGCTCTGGCGCACCACTTCGCCCCAATGGGCAAATTCCTGGCGCATGAAGATCTTGGCCTCGTCCGGGCTGGTGCTGTAGCGCGGCACGGCCCCGGCCTGAAGCAGGCGCTGCTCCACCTCTGGCACCGCCATGCAGCGTTGGATCGAGGCGTGGGTCGCGGTCAGCAATTCGCGCGGCACGCCCGCGGGATAGATTACCATCAGCCAGGTCACGGCGCTGAAGCCAGGGAAGCCCTGCTCACCGAGCGTCGGCAGGTCGGGCAGCGCCGCCAGCCGCTGGCGGCTTCCAGCCCCAAGTGCCCGTAGCCGCCCGGCCTGAATGTGCGGAATAGTCGAGGTCGCGGTCTCGAGCGCCAGCGAGACGGTGCCGGCGATCACATCGGTCACGCCGAGCGAGCTACCACGGTAGGGCACATGTGTGATCTTCACCCCGGCGACACGCTTGAACTCTTCCATGGCGAGGTGCGAGACCGTGCCGTTGCCCGAGGAAGCGTTGGTGAGCTGGTCCGGCTCACGCTTCGCCGACTCGATCAACTCGGCCACGTTGTGCACCGGCACCGAGGGATTGCAGACCAGCACGAACGGCAGATCGGCCATCAGCCCCGCCGCGTCGAAATCCTTCAGCGTGTCGTAGGGCACGCTGCGGTAGAGGTGCGGGTTGGTCGCCAACGCCGACATGTGCGCCAGCATCATCGTCGTGCCGTCCGGCGCGGCGCGGGCGACTGTGCCGAGCGCGACGCTGCCGCCCTGGCCCGGGCGATTGTCCACGATGTAGGTGTCGCGCGCATCCACGGACAACCGCTCGGCCCAGATACGGGCCACCGTGTCAGTCGCCTGCCCAGCAGGAAAGCCGACGACGATGCGGATGACTCGCCCGCCCTGCGCCAGGGCCGGCCGGGCGAGGCCGGCCGCGGCGGCGGCCAGCAGGTGCCGGCGGCGAAGCTGGATGACGCTCATGTTGTCCTCCCTTGCGCGTTGCTGGCCGCGGCCGGCATTCAGTGCGCCGGCTTCTTCATGGCGGCGGCAGTGTTCACCAAGGAATGCAGGCTGCGGGCGTAGTCGACCGCGCCGACGTCATCCATGCGCGGAGCCGAGCGGAGATACTCCTTCAACCCGAGGATCGCCGGACGCGGGCGGCTGAGCACCACCTGGCAGAAGCGCTCCGTCGCCTCGGCCAACGCCGCTTCGGGCACCACGTTGCTGACGATGCCGTATTCCAGCGCCCGCTGGGCGGAGATGAACTCGGCCGAATAGGCCATCCAGAGGATGGCGTTGCGGTTCATCCGGTCATAGAGCGCCGACATCACCATGGTCGGCATAACGTTGTGGGTGATCTCGGGGATGTTGAAGGTGGCGCTGTCGGCGGCGAAGGAGACGTCGCAGAGCGCCGCAACGGCGGTGCCGTAGCCCATCACCCGGCCGCGCAGCGCGGCGATCACCGGCACCTGGGCGGCGCGGATCGCCTTGTAGCTGTTGAAGATGCCGTCGTATTCCGGGCGGCGCGAATAGGCTTCCGGCGAGGGCGGGCCGGGCACGTCGCGCACGCGGCCAGTGCAGAAATCAGCGCCGGCGCTGGTCAGCAGCACCGCGTCCGAGGTCTCGTGCGCCTTGAGCAGCGTCTCGGCGAGGGTCGCGGCCATGCTGTCGGTGACGCCGCAATCCTCGCGGCCGCAGGTCACACGCAGCAGCCGGCCTTCCTGGGCGATCTTCAAGGCTTCGGTCATTCTTTCCAAGGTCCTCTCTCGTCTTTTTCAGGCCGGCACGCGCTCGGCGTCGGTCGGCACCGCGGCCACGGTGCGCAGCGCGCGCCAGAGCGCGGCGGGGGTCATGGGCAGGGCGTCGATGCTCGCGCCCGCCGGCGCGAGCGCATCGTTGAGGGCACTGGCGATCGCCGCCGGGCCGCCGAGATAGCCGGCTTCGCCCGACCCCTTCTGGCCGAACTCGGTGAGCGGCGAGGGCGTGCAATGATCGACGATGCTGATGGAGGGCACCTCCTGCGCCGAGGGCAGCAGGTAATCCATGAAGGAGCCGGACATGAGTTGGCCTTCCGGCGAATAGGCGAACTTCTCCATCAGCGCCGCGCCCAGGCCGTGGGCGACGCCGCCATAGGTCATGCCGTGCACCACGTCCGGGCTGATCATCACGCCGCAGTCATGGCCGACGACGTAGCGGTGCAGCGCCACCTTGCCCGTCTCCGGGTCCACCGAGGCTAGGACGACATGCGCCTCGAAGGAATGGCAGGGATACATCTGCACCCGGCCGTCTTCGGTCGGCAGCATGCCGCCGGTCGGCACCTCCCAGACGAATTTCTCCTGCAGTCCCGGCTCCAGATCGGGCGGCAGGTTGTGGTACTCGCGGTGGGCGATGTCGACCAGCCGGTTCCAGCCGATGCGGCGGGACGGATCATCGGCCATCACGGCATCGCCGTCCTCCCAGCGCATCGCCCCTTCCGACGCCTGGAACTGATGGGCGGCGATGCGCAGCAGCTTGGCGCGGATCCGCTTCGCCGCCCCCGCCGCGGCGCCGCCGAGCATGATCGCCATGCGGCTGCCGACCGGGCTGTTGGAGGGCAACGCGTTCAGAGAGTCGGCGTGGATGACGCGGATCGAATCCGGCTCGCGCTGCAGCACCTCGCCCACCACGGTCGAGACCAACGTCTCATGCGCCTGGCCGGAGGTGGAGGTACCCATGACCGCGGTGATCGCACCGTTCAGGTCCACCCGCACCAGGCAGGAGTCCATCCAGGTCGTCGTGGTGTTTCTTGCGTTGAACAGCGGCTCGAAGGAGGAGTTGCCACCGGAGGGTTCCAGGCAGGTCGAGATGCCGATGCCGGCGAGCTTGCCCCCGGCGCGCAGCGCCTCACGCTGCCGTACCAGCTCAGCATAGGGTGCGGCGGTCAGCGCCTTGTCCAGCACCGTCTGGTAGTCGCCGGAGTCGTAGGTGGTGCCGGAGGGGATGAGGTAGGGGAAGCGCCCCGGCGGGATCAAGTTGCGCCGGCGCAGCTCGATCCGGTCCAGGCCGAGAAAGCGCGCGACCTTGTCCATGCCCGTCTCGATCGCGTAATTGGTCGGCGACTGGCCGAAACCGCGCACCGCCTCCTGCGGCGTCTTGTTGGTGAGCACCGAGATCGCTTCATAGCGCACGCTCTCGATCAGGTAGGGTCCGACGATGGCGCCGACCGGCTTGCCGAGCTGCAGCGGCGAGCGGCCCGAGTAGGCGCCGATGTCATCGAGCGCCCGCATGTCCATCGCACGGACGCGGCCGTCCGCGTCGAAGCCGAGGGTCACGTCGAAGATGCGGTCCGGCCCCTGCATGTCGCCGCCGCGCAGGTTCTCCAGCCGGTCCTCAAGGAAGCGCACGGGGCGGCCGAGCTTGCGGGCGAGAAAGCCGACCAGCGTCGCATGCTTCAGCCCGCGCTTGACGCCGTAGGAGCCGCCGACGTCCACATCGAAATGGACGCGCACCGAGTTGCCCGGCAGGCGCAGGCAATTCGCCAACTGGTCGGGGAATTTGGGCATCTGGATCGAGGCCCAGATGTCGAGGAGGCCGGTCGCGTCGTTCCAGGCCGCGGTGCAGACGAAGGTCTCGATCGGCACGGTGGAGGAGCGCGACCAGCGCACCCGGTAGGAGAGGCGATGCCGCGCCGCGGCCATGTCGTCCCGTACCGGTCCCCAGAAGAACTCGCGGCGGAAGATCACGTTGCTGCCATGCGCCGGATGCACCAGCGGCGCGCCGGGCAGGATCGCGGCCTCCGGGTCCACCACCGGCGCCATCTGCTCGTACTCGACCTGCACCAGTTCGCTGGCATCCTCGGCGATGGCGCGGCTCTCGGCGACCGCGGCGACCACCCATTCGCCGGCATAGCGCACGACGCTGCGGGCCAGCGGGAAGCGGGTGACGGCGGGCGCATCCACGCCGGGCAGCACCGGGTCGATCTCCGGCTGCATCTCTTCGCCGGTCAGCACGGCGACCACGCCGGGCAGCGCCAGCGCGGCCGAAGTGTCGATCGAGACGATGCGGGCGCTCGCGTGCGGGCTGGCGACGATGGCGACGTGCAGCAGGCCGGGCAGCGCGATGTCCGCAGCGTAGCGGCCCTGGCCGGCGACGAAGCGGCGGTGCTCGACGGCGCGGCGGCGCTTGCCGATGTAGCGGAAGGGGGGCCGGTCAGTCATGCGCCGCCTCCATCTGCCCGGTGGCGAGCTTCACCGCGTCCACGATCTGCTGATAGCCGGTGCAGCGGCAGAGATTGCCGCCGATCGCCTCGCGGATTTCCGCCTCGCTCGGCCGCGGGTTGCGCGCCAGCAGGTCGGTGCAGGCGATCAGCATGCCGGGCGTGCAGTAGCCGCACTGCATGGCGTGCGATTCCAGGAAGGCGTCCTGCAGCTTCGAAAGCTGGCCGCGCGCCGGGGCAAGCCCCTCGACGGTGGTCACCGACATGCCGTCCACCTGCGCAGCGAAGAGGCAGCAGGCGCGCACCGGGTCGTTGTCCAGCAGCACCGAGCAGGCGCCGCAGATGCCGTGCTCGCAGCCGACATGGGTTCCGGTGAGGCCGAGATGCTCGCGCAAGAAGTCCACGAGCGTGGTGCGCGGCTCGACCAGCGCCTGGCGCCGCTGGCCGTTCACAGTGATCGAGACGGGGATGGGGGCGGTCAGGGCAGTCCCTCCTCTCAGGCGGCCAGCGCCGGCGCCGTCCCGTCCGCGGCGCGCAGCAGAGCGCGGCGCAGCAGCACGGCGGCGAGGTGGCGGCGGTACTCGGCATCCGCGTGGATGTCGCTGCCGGGCTCGGCGCGCTCGGCCGCGGCCTCGGCGACGTCGCGGGCGAGGCGCGGCTCGACCCGCCGGCCTACCAGCCCGGCGGCGAGGTCGGGAAAGGCGAGCGGCGTGCCGGCAACGCCGCCGAGGCCGATCGCCGCTCGGCGGCAGAGGCCGGCCCCATCGAGCTGAAGCTGGCAGGCGGCCGAGGCCATGGCGAAGTCGCCGTGGCGGATGGCCGTTTCCTCGAAGGCGACGGCGACGCCGGGACCTTGCCAGACCGGCCATTCGATGACGGTCAGGCACTCGTCCTCGGCGGCGGCGGTGAACATGGGGGCGACGAAGAAGTCGCCCGCCGGAACCCGGCGCTCGCCGGTGGTGCGGCTGCGCAGCACCAGGGTCGCGTCCAGGATGACGGCGGCCAACGGCAGTTCGGCCGATGGGTCGGCGTGGACGAGGCTGCCGCCGACGGTGCCGCGGTTGCGGGTCTGCACATGGCCGACCCAGCGCAGCGCCTCAGGCAGCAGCGGTACGGCGCGGTGCAGGGCGGTGTCGGCCTCCACCTCGCGCTGGCGGGTGGTGGCGCCCATCCGCACCCCCTCCGCCCCGATGGCAAGGCCCTTCAGCTCGGCCAGCCGGTTGATGTCGAGCACCACCGCCGGACGGGCGAGGCGCATCGCCATCATTGGCACGAGGCTCTGCCCGCCGGCGATCGGCTTGCAGTCACCGCCGTGGTGGGCGAGCTGGTCGAGCGCGTGGTCCAGGTTCTCTGCCCGGACGAAGGTGAAGGGTGCGGCCTTCATGACTCCCCGGCCCTGTGCTTTCCCGTCATGGTGTGACGTTTCCTCTCGAGCCACGCTTAGGACATGTAGCTGGGCCTGGAAGCGGCTTGGAGCAAAGGAGATTTGCTCACAGTGCATGAGAAAAACTCACAGCCACCCGGCCGGCCACGCACCAGGCGCGATGCAAAGCTCCGCCACCCTGCAACACGGTGACGAGGTGGCGGGAGAAGGTGTTGGCGACGGTGGCGTGAACCGAGGCGTTGTTGCAGGTCGCCCCATCGCCGGCATCACTGCGATCCTCTCGGCCGAACGCTGCGGTCAAGCCCCGCAGACGCGCAGCGGTGCGCCGAAGGTGCAGGGCTTGAGGGCAGCGTAGACGGCCGAGGCATAATGCCCGGCGCCGTACATCGCGCCTACATCAGACACTGTCTGAAAGATCGAGTGCCGACTGTTACACCCTCATCTCTCGGAGAGGGCGAAAGCGGACCATTTCTCTGCCGTTACTCCAGCATGATCCGCGCATTACGGATGAGTTGTCCAGCCTCTTCCAATCGTTGCCTAACATAAGCCTGGAACTCGGCCGGGGAACCGCCAACCGGTTCCACCCCTATGCCGATGAGCCGCGTAGCGATAGCAGGCTGGCGTAGGCCTTCGTTGATCGCCGTGTTCAGACGCTCGATGATGGCGGGCGGCACCGCGGCCGGTGCGAACAGCCCGAACCAAGACGAGGATTCGTAGTTCGGCACGCCCTCCTCGATGACGGTCGGCACCTGCGGAAGCAGGGCGGAGCGGCGGGAGGCACCGATCGCCAAGGGGCGCAGCTCGCCCGAGGTGATGTAGCCCTGCACCGACGGGTAGTTCTCGAACATCACCTCTACCCGGCCAGCGATGACGTCAGCTGCGGCGGGCGCCGTGCCGCGATAGGGCACATGCGTAAGGTTCAGGCCAGCCCGCCACTTGAACAGTTCCCCGCAGAGATGCGCGAAGGACCCGATGCCAGAGGAGGCGAAGGTCATGCCTCCGGCCTTGGCCTTTGCCTGCTCGACAAGATCCCTGATGGAACGGATGGGCGATTGTCGGCGGACCACCACCACGGCCGGGCTGTCGCCTACGAAGGCGACAGGCGCGAGGTCGCGTAGCGGCTGGTAGGGAATGCGAGGCTGCAAAATCGGATTGATGGTGATGGGTCCGGGCGTGCCGGCGAGCAGCGTATACCCGTCGGGTGTCGCCTCGGCCACCCGACCGGCGCCCAGTGTGCCACCTGCGCCGGAGACGTTCTCCACCACCACCGGCTGGCCCAGACGGTCGTTCAGCCACTGGGCGCAGATCCGGGCCAGAATGTCGGTGCTGCCACCCGCGGCGAAAGGAACCACCATGCGCAGGGGCCGGGTCGGGAAGCGTTCCTGCGCCCATGCTCGGCCGGGCCGGAGCAGGAGGCCGGGCATCAGGCCGCCGGCCAGGAAGACTCGTCTCTGCATCTCTCTCCTCCGGGCCGCCACGCCCCGCCCAGTCCTCAGTCCTCTGCCTTCACGCCGGTGACGCGCGCCACCTCGCCCCAGCGCGTCAGCTCGGTGCGGAGGAAGTCCTGCGCCACGGCCGGGGCCGGCAGGGACCGAAGCTAAAGGCCGTCGCGCGCGGCGGTCCAGCGGCGCAACGCCTGCTTTCCGTGAAAACTCCTTTCGCGCCAAGGGACTCTGCGGCGCCTCGAGCGCGCTGCTAGCCTGCGGCGGAGAACAAGTGCGCAGAGGCGCCGGGCAGCGGGGGATGACGCCGATGGTGAGCGGGACAGCGCCTCCAGGGACAGGCAAGGATGCGTCGCTCAGCCGGGCCCTGACCGGCCTGCTGCTAGCGCGGCACCGCCAGGGCCTGCCGGAGGCGGTGCTGGCGCGGGCAAGGCTGCATGCGCTCGGCGGAGATCACCGTCGAGACAGCCGAGGGCCCACTGACGCTGCGGCGGGAGGCGGCGCCGGTGCCGGATGCCGAAGGGGTGCGCACCAAGGTCCTGGACTGCCTCCGCCATGCCGGCCTCGGCGCCGAGGCCGAGGCGGCCTGGGAGAGGATGCTGGCCCGGCTGCAGGACGGACCGGCCGCGGACTTCCTCAAGTCCGTTCCGCGGATCGGGGCGATGCCGGCGCCTCAGCGCGCGCGGATGGGCACTGGCGCGTGATCCGCCGGGACAGCGAAGTGGGACGCAAGGAAATCCACGAAGGCGCGTATCTTCGGGGGCGTGAAGCCGGTCTTGGTGTAGACGGCGAAGAAGGTCTGCCCGTCCGTCTCCCAGTCCGGCAGCACCCGCGCCAACTCGCCACCCCGGCAATGTTGCTCGGCCAGCACGTCGAGCACGTAGATGAGCCCGGCGCCATGCACCGCGGCCTGCATCAGCGCATCTGTGCTGTTGAAGGCCGGCGTCACGTCCTGCCGTTCCTCGCCGCGCCGGAAGTGCCAGATGCGGAGGTCGCCGCTCGGCGAGCCGGCGAAGCCGAGGCAGTGCTTCGGGTCGATCTCCTGTGGGTGGGACGGCCTGCCATGCGCCTCCAGGAAAGCCCGGGCCGCGCAGGCGATGTAACGGGCGCGGTAGATCAGCCGGGCGACCAGGTCGCCGGATTCCACCGCCTCCATGCGGATGGCGACGTCGATGCCGCGCTTGATGAGGTTGTCCACCTCGTTGTTCAGGCTGGTGATCACCCGGAGGTTCGGATAGCGCCGGCTGAATTCCGCCAGCGCCGGGCCCAGCACCAGATGGCCGACGGCGATCGGCGTCTCCAGCCGCAGCATGCCGCGCGGGCCCAGCTCGCGGTCCGCGACCGTCGCCTCCGCCTCCCGGATCTGGTCGAGGATGGAGCGGCAGCGCTCGTAATAGCCCGTACCCTCGTCGGAGAGGCGGACATAACGGGTGGAGCGCTGCAGCAGCGTGACTCCGAGATGCGCCTCGAGCTTGCGGATCAGGATGGTGACCGAGGCATTGGCGATCCCGAGCTGCTCCGCGGCGCGCGACATGCTGCCGGTGTCCACCGTCCTGACGAAGGCCTCCATGGCCAGAAGCCGATCCATCCCCACTCCTTCCGCCCGAACCCGCACGGGCCGGGACTAACCCCTCATTCGTGTCGTTCCGGCCAGCGGCACAAGTGCGGCGCCGGGCGGGGCCGCCCGCCCGCCCCGCATTGCCCGCCGAGCGTGGAGACACTTTTCGCCGTCCTGGGGCCAGACAGGCCGCGGGGCCGCCCCGATACTGCCCCCACATGGCCTGCCAAGCAGGTCACCCATTCGGCGGTAGATGCGAGGTAACGTCCGATGAGAGCAGAGACTTTCGATGTGGTCGTCGCGGGCTGCGGCGTCGCCGGCCTCTCCGCCGCGGTGGCGGCGGCCGAACGGGGCGCGCGCGTCGCCGTGCTGGAGCGCGCAACCCGCGAGGACCGCGGCGGCCAGAGCCGCTACACCGAAGCCTATCTGCGCATGAAGAGCGAGACCGAGGTCACCGACGACTTCGAGACGCATCTCGCGGAGAATGGCGGCGGCTATGTCGACCCGGACCTGATCGCGGAGTCGAGCCGCCCGCAGGCCGAGCGCGCCGGCTATGCCCGGGCGCTGAGCTCGATCGACCCGGATGTCGTCCAGACCTTCGCCGACAGCGCGGGCGCGACGATCGCCTGGCTGAAGGGCTTCGGCCTGCGCTTCGGCTTCCTGCCGACGCAGTTCCTGACCAAGTCGCAGCCGCGTCTGCTGCCGGTGGGCGGTGGCGAGGCGCTGGTGGAGGGGCTGGCGGCGGCCGCCGAGCGCCTCGGCATCCGCTTCTTCTACGAGACCACGGCGCAGAGGCTGGAGCAGGACGAGGACGGCAACGTCGTTGCCCTTATCGCCCGCGACCGCGGCGGCCGTATCCGCTTCGACGGCAAGGTGGTGCTGGGCTGCGGCGGCTTCGAGGGCAACACCGAGATGCTGACGCGCTATATCGGGCCGCGCTCGGTCTTCCTGCGGCCGATCTGCAAGGGCGCGAACTACAACCGCGGCGAGGGCATCCGGATGGCGCTCGAGATCGGCGCCGCCGCAGCAGGCGATTTCGGCAGCTACCATGCCGAGCCGATCGACCCGCGCTCCGGCGTCGCCGAGCCCTCCATCTTCATCTTTCCCTACGGCATCCTGGTGAACAAGGAAGGCCGCCGCTTCACCGACGAGGCGCCGGGCACGGTGGATGCGCATTACGAGCGGGTGACACGCCGTATCTTCGAGCAGCGCGACGGCATCGCCTGGGCGATCCTGGATGCGCGGCACACGCGCATCCCGAACTACCGGCTCGGCATCCGCAGCGACAAGCCGCCGATCGTTGCCGACAGCATCGCAGGCCTTGCCGAGGCGCTCGGCCTGCCGGCCGCGGCTTTGCGCGAGACGGTCGAGGCCTATAACCGCGCCTGCGTGCCGGGCGAGTGGAAGCCGCTCGAGCTCGATCACCTCGCCACAAGCGATCTCGATCCGCCGAAGTCGAACTGGGCGCTGCCGATCGAGAAGGCGCCTTTCCACGCCTATCCCATCATCTCCGCCAATGTCTTCACCTTCGGCGGCGTCAAGGTGGACAGAGACGCGCGGGTGCTGGACGCGGATGGCGAGCCGATCCCCGGCCTCTACGCCGCGGGCGAGGT
>DASQVL010000063.1:0-4615 GCA_035640795.1 Crenalkalicoccus sp.
CCCACTTGCTGTACGGCCTTGCGTTACGACATGCCTTGATGTGGAGTACAAACTGCGTTGCGGGCTTGGCCCGGAGCGGCCGGGAGGGAGAGTCACGCTGGACGCCGCCATGGCGGATGCGCTCGACAGGGATCGGGCGCAGCTTTTCGCGCTTCTCGGGCGCCTGCTGACGGCAGCGCCGGATGCCAGCCTGTTGCACCGCCTCTCCAACCTGCCAGGTGATGCCTCGCCGGTCGGCCGGGCGCTTGCGGCGCTGGCCGAGGCCGCGCGGGCGACCACGCCGGACGCGGCGGAGCGCGAGTATTTTGAACTCTTCCTTGGCGTCGGGCGGGGCGAGCTGCTGCCTTACGCCTCCTTCTACCTGACCGGCTTCCTGCATGAGCGGCCGCTCGCCGCGCTGCGCGCCGAGTTGCGGCGGCTCGGCCTCGCCCGCGCCCCTGGCGTGCCGGAGCCGGAGGACCACATCGGGTTGTTGTGCGAGACGATGGCCGGGTTGCTGGACGGCACGCTCCCCGGCGGCGCGGCGGCGGCGGCCGGCCTCTTCGCCGCGCATCTCCGCCCCTGGGCGGGGCGGTTCTTCGCGGATCTCGAGGCTGCGGCGGCGGCGCGGTTCTACCGTGCCGTGGGCGGCCTCGGCCGGCTGGTGATCGAGATCGAGCAGGCGGCGGCGGACCTCGCCGGCTGAGCTCGAGGGAGGAGAGGATGGACGGGACGAACCGGCGGCGCGGCTTCCTGAGGGCGCTCGGCTTCGGCACTGCCGCCGCCGCGGCGGGCGCCACCCGGGCGCTCGCCGAGCGCGCCGACAGCGTGCCGCCTTCCGAGGCGCGGAAGGAGAACGCGGCGCAGAGGACCGCCGCGCGCTACCAGCCGGACGCCGCCGACGTGCAGGCCTTCTACCGCACCAATCGCTACGAGTACTGAGGAGATCGGCGCCATGCTGATCAAGCGCTCCGAGGCGCGGACGACGCGGCAGCGCCTGGCCGAGGCCTATCAGGGCTTCTCCGCCGGCGGCCTCGACCGCCGCGGCTTCCTCCGCCAGGCGGGCCTCGGCGGCGCCGGGCTCGCCGCCCTCGGCGCCCTGGCACCGGGCCGCGTGCAGGCGCTGGACGGCGCCATGGGCGAGCGCGACCACGGCAAGCCGGTGAAGATCATCAAGAACGTCTGCACCCATTGTTCGGTCGGCTGCACCGTGACAGCCGAGGTGCAGGACGGCGTCTGGGTGGGGCAGGAGCCCTCCTGGGACAGCCCGATCAACCGCGGCACGCACTGCGCCAAGGGCGCCGCGGTGCGCGAGCTGGTGCATGGCGAGCGGCGCCTGAAATACCCGATGAAGCTGGTCGGCGGGCAGTGGCAGCGCCTCTCCTGGGACCAGGCGATCGACGAGATCTGCGCGAAGCTGATCGAGGTGCGGGAGAAGGCCGGGCCGGAATCGGTGTTCTGGCTGGGCAGCGCCAAATTCACCAACGAGGCTTCCTACCTGTTCCGGAAGTTCGCCGCCTTCTGGGGCACCAACTCGGTGGACCACCAGGCGCGCATCTGCCATTCGACCACCGTTGCGGGCGTGGCCAATGTCTGGGGCTACGGCGCGATGACGAACAGCTACAACGACATCCGCAACGCCCGCACCATGATCATCATGGGCGGCAACCCGGCCGAGGCGCATCCGATCTCCCTGCAGCACGTCCTCTCGGGCAAGGAGATCAACCGCGCCAACCTGATCGTCATCGATCCGCGCTTCACGCGCACCGCGGCGCACGCCACCGAATACGTGCGGCTGCGCCCGGGCACGGACATCCCCGTCATCTGGGGCATGCTCTGGCACATCTTCGAGAATGGCTGGGAGGACAAGGAGTTCATCCGGCAGCGCGTCTACGGCATGGAGGACGTCCGCAAGGAGGTCGCCAAGTGGACGCCGGAGGAGGTCGAGCGCGTCAGCGGCGTGCCGGGCGAGCAGCTGAAGCGCGTGGCGCAGATCTTCGCGACGCAGAAGCCCTCCACCCTCATCTGGTGCATGGGTGCGACGCAGAAGACGGTCGGCACGGCCAATGTCCGCGCCTACTGCACGGCGCTGCTGGCCACCGGCAATGTCGGCATGGCGGGGACGGGCGCCAACATCTTCCGCGGGCACACCAACGTGCAGGGGGCCACCGATATGGGCCTCGATGTCACGACCCTGCCCTCCTACTACGGCCTGGATGAGAATGCCTGGCGGCACTGGTGCCGCGTGTGGGAGGTCGATTACGAGTGGATGCAGAAGCGCTTCATCAGCAAGGCGATGATGGAGACGCCCGGCATCCCGACGACGCGCTGGTTCGACGCGGTGCTGATGCCGGGCGAGCAGGAACGCACCCCCGCCGACGGCGAGGCCTATGTCCAGCAGCCGCACAGCCTGAAGGCCATGTTCGTCATGGGCCATGGCGGCAACACCGTCACCCGCATGCCGGAGATGGTGAAGGGCCTCGAGAAGCTCGAGCTGCTGGTCGTCTGCGACCCGCACCCGACCAATTTCAGCCAAGTCTCCGACCGCCGCGACGGCACCTACCTTCTGCCGGTCTGCACCTCCTTCGAGTGCGACGGCACGCGCACCGCCTCCAACCGCTCCCTGCAATGGGGGTCGAAGATCGTCGAGCCAATCTTCGAATCGAAGAACGACTACGAGGTGATGTACCTGATGGCGGAGCGGCTCGGCTTCGCCGGGGAGATGTTCAAGCGCATCGAGGTGAAGGGCAAGGCGCCGACCGCGGAAGGCATCCTCTCCGAGATGAACCGCGGCTGCTGGAGCAGCGGCTATACCGGCCAGTCGCCGGAGCGGCTGAAGCTGCACATGGCGAACCAGCAGCATTTCGACCTGGTGACCCTGCGCGGCAAGCCCGGCACGCCGGTGGCGGGCGACTATTACGGGCTGCCCTGGCCTTGCTGGGGCACGCCCGAGATCCGGCATCCGGGCACCCACCTGCTCTACAACACCAACCTGCACGTGAAGGAGGGCGGCGGCACCTTCCGCGCCCGCTTCGGCGTGGAACGCAATGGCCAGACACTGCTGGCCGAGGGCAGCTTCTCCAAGGGCTCCGAACTCCAGGACGGCTATCCGGAATTCACCGTCGCCGTCCTCCGGAAGCTCGGCTGGTTCGACGACCTGACCGGGGAGGAGAAGGCGAGCCTCGAGAAGCATTTCGGCGCGAACATCGACCGCGCGAGCTGGGCGACCGACCTCTCGGGCGGCATCATCCGCGTCGCGCTGGAGCATGGCTGCTCGCCCTTCGGCAACGCCAAGGCGCGCGCCAATGCCTGGAACCTGCCCGATCCCGTGCCGGTGCACCGGGAGCCGATCTACACCCCGCGCACCGACCTGATCGCCAGGTACCCCACCCTGCCCGACCGGCGCGGCTTCCGCATGCCGCATCTCGGCCAGACGGTGCAGGCGCGCTCCAACGTCGTGGCGCCGGATTTCCCGATCGTCCTCACCTCCGGGCGCCTGGTGGAGTTCGAGGGCGGCGGCGAGGAGACGCGCTCCAACCCCTGGCTCGCCGAGCTGCAGCAGGAGATGTTCGTCGAGATCAACCCGGCGGACGCGGCGGAGCGCGGCGTGAAGGACGGCGCCTGGGTCTGGGTGACCGGGGCGGAGAGCCACAGCCGCACGAAGGTGCGCGCCCTGGTCACGCCGCGCGTCGCCAAGGGGGTCGCCTTCATGCCCTTCCACTTCGGCGGCTGGTTCCAGGGCGAGGACCGGCGGCGCCTCTACCCGCCGGGCACCGACCCGATCGTGCTGGGGGAGAGCGTGAACACGCTCACCACCTATGGCTACGACCCGGTCACCTTCATGCAGGAGACGAAGGTGACGCTCTGCCAGATCCGCGCGGCCTGAGGGAGGGACGGTCAGATGGCCCGCATGAAGTTCCTCTGCGACAGCGACCGCTGCATCGAGTGCAACGCCTGCGTGACCGCCTGCAAGAATGAGCACGAGGTGCCCTGGGGCATCAACCGCCGGCGCGTGGTGACGATCAATGACGGCCAGCCGGGCGAGCGCTCGGTCTCCATGGCCTGCATGCACTGCACGGACGCGCCCTGCGCCGCGGTCTGCCCGGTGGACTGCTTCTACACCACGGCCGATGCCATCGTGCTGCACGACAAGGATCTCTGCATCGGCTGCGGCTACTGCTTCTACGCCTGCCCCTTCGGCGCGCCGCAATATCCGCGCGTCGGCAATTTCGGCGGGCGCGGCAAGATGGACAAGTGCACCTACTGCGCCGGCGGGCCGCAGCTCGACAACTCGGCGGCGGAGTACATCCAGTACGGCTCGAACCGCATCGCCGAGGGCAAGCTGCCGCTCTGCGCCGAGATGTGCTCGACCAAGGCGCTGCTGGCGGGGGATGGGGAGATGATCGCCGAGATCTACAAGGCCCGCGTCGCCCGCCGCGGCTACGGCGCCGGCGCCTGGGGCTGGCGCACCGCCTACCGGGAGACCGTGGAGTCGTGAACCGCGCCGCCCTCGTCCTGGCCCTGCTGCTCGCGCTCCCCGCCGCGGCGCAGCAGGCCCAGTCGCAGCCCCCGGGCCCCGGCGCGCCGGAGACCCAGGCGCCGCACCCGGATGTCGGCGCCGGACGCAGCCCCGAGG
>DASQVL010000064.1:0-2114 GCA_035640795.1 Crenalkalicoccus sp.
CAGGCAGAGAAGCAGGTCGCTTGGACCGCGCAGCGAGACGGCGCGCGGCATGGCGGCGGTGCCCGGCGGGGCATCGGTCATGCAATCAATCCTTCAGGTCGCAACAGATCGCGGGGATCCGCCGGCGAGAGGGCCGGCGGCAGCAAACCGGCGCCGGATGGCGCTGGCCACGGGCCGGGTTCGGCTTATGGCGTCAGAACGCCAGGCCCCACTTGTAGTTTCATCCAGGAACTATACAGGTGATCATCGCGGCGCTGCCGCATACCCGGCTTGGTTCTGTCACGGTCCTGGTTTCGGCCCCCGCGCGACTTCGCCGCTGCCGGTTGGATTTGGCGCGGTGCGCCGGCGCCTGTCCCGGTCCTTGCCCTGCCCCGCCTGCCGGCCGGCGCGCTACTTCGCCGCCGCCGGCGCGACCTTGCCGGGCGGCGCCGGCACCTTGTCGCGGTAGTTGCAGTGCGCCACGGCGACGCAGCGCCAGCATTCGGGCAGCCGCGCCTTGCACACGTAGCGCCCGTGCAGGATCAGCCAGTGATGCGCGTCGCGCAGCAGCTCGGGCGGGCATTTCCGCACCAGCCCGTCCTCCACCTCCCGCGGCGTGTTCCCTGGCGCCAGGCCGGTGCGGTTGCCGATGCGGAAGATGTGGGTGTCCACCGCCATGGTGCTCTCGCCGAAGGCGACGTTCAGCACGACGTTGGCGGTCTTGCGGCCGACCCCCGGCAGCGCCTCCAGCGCCGCGCGGTCGCGCGGCACCTCGCCGCCATGCCGCTCCACCAGCTGCCGCGCGAGCGCCGCGACGTTGCGCGCCTTGGCCTGCCACAGTCCGAGGGAGCGGATGTGCCGGGCGATCCCTGCCTCGCCGAGCGCGGCCATGGCGGCGGCGTCGGGCGCCTCGGCGAACAGCGCGGGTGTGACGCGGTTCACCGCCGCATCGGTGGTCTGGGCGGAGAGCACGACGGCGACCAGCAGGGTGAAGGGGTCGCGGTAGATGAGCTCGGTTTCCGGCGCCGGATTGGCGGCGGCGAGCGCCCGGATGAAGGCGGCCGCCTGCGGTGCCGCCATGGCGCGGGCGCGGCGCGGGTGGTGGGCGGAGCCATGCGCCGGCGGGGCCGGCCTGGCGGCGGGGGCGGTCGGCGCGGGCTTGCGCGGCATTCCGGGCAGCGGGAGAGTGATTGGGCGTCGCCCTAGCCTATCTAAACGCGACATGACACCCCAGCCAGAGCCCGTGCTGTTCGAGGCCGTCTGCAGGCCGCATGCCAGCCTCGGCCCGCGCGGCACCCGGCTGGTCGCGGGGCTGGTGCTGGGCGGCTCCGCCCTGGTGGACGCGATGGTGGCCGCGCTCGGCGCCTGGCCGGTGCTCGGATTCACCGGGGCGGAGGTGGCGCTGATCCTCTGCCTGCTCGCGCTGCACCGCAGGGCCAGCAGGCGGGCGATGGAGATCGTGCGCCTCACCGGCGGGCGGCTGACCGTGCGCCGGCACGGGGCGCGCGGCCGGCCGGTGGAGCTGGTGCTCGACCCCTACTGGGCGCGGCTGAGCCTGGAGGAGCGGCCGGGGCGGGTCAGCGCCCTCCTCCTCCGGCAGCGGCGGCGGACGGTGGAGATCGCCACCCTGCTCGGCGAGGAGCAGAAGCGCGACCTGGCCGCGGCGCTGGGGGAGGCGCTGCGGCGCTACCGCGAGCCGGAGTTCGACAACCCGCAATTGCGGGAGGGCTGGGAACCGCCGCCCGGCCGCTGATCGCGCGGCGTGCCCGGCCGCGGGCCGAGGGCGCGGGGGGGGGGGAGCAGATCGCGGACGGGCGGGAACGCCCGGGAGCGTGATCTGCTCTACAAGCAAAGGGCTGACAAACAAGGGGCTGGAGCCATTGCCGCGAGCACAGGCGAGTGGAAACCGCTTTAGACTGCGCGCCATGACTGCGCCCCGTCTCCTGGCCGCCGTCGGCCTCCGGGCTGAGGCGGCGCTGCTGCCGAAGGGTGTCGCCCGCGCCGTGGTGGGCGGCGGCGACCCGGTGCGGCTCGCCCTGCTGCTGGAGCGCGAGGCGGAGGGCGCCGCGGCCGTGCTGAGCTTCGGCATCGCCGGGGGGCTGGACCCCAGCCTGGCGCCCGGTGACCTGGTGGTG
>DASQVL010000065.1:0-12029 GCA_035640795.1 Crenalkalicoccus sp.
TCGGCACCTGGGCGCTGACGCTGCAGGTGGGCGGCGTCTCCGCCTGGTGGTGGGTGTACGAGTTCGTCCCGGGCGCCGGGGCGGCGCGCGTGGTCGCGCGGTACCAGATCTTCCTGGTGCTGCCCGTGGTGGCCCTCGCCCTCGCCTGGCTCGCCGCCGCGGCGCCGCGGCTGGCGCGGCCCGTGCTGGCCGGGCTTGTGGCGCTGCTGCTGGTGGAAGAGCTGAACGGCTACGCGCCCACCTTCCTCGACCGGCGGCTGGAGGCGGCGCGGCTGGCCGCGCCGCCGCCGCCGCCCGCGGGGTGCCGGGCCTTCTACGTCTCCGCCGCGCGAAGCGGGAGCCGGTTCGGGGAGGAGGTCGCGAACCCCTATAACCACAACAGCGAGGCGATGCTGGTCGCGGCCGTGATCGGGCTCCCGACGATCAACGGGCTGTCCACCTTCAACCCGCCGGGATGGGAGCCGGTCTTTCCGGGCGAGCCGGGCTACCTGCCCTGGGTGCGCGCCTGGGCGGCGCGGTATGGAGTGACGGGGCTGTGCGCGCTGGATCTGCAGGAGTTTGCGTGGGGGACGCCGGAGGGGTGATGGCCCGTTCCTCCCCAAGGGCAAGCTACGCCAACCGCCCGCCCCCCTCCGGCGCCAGATAGGCCAGCCGCCCCGCACAGAACGCCGCGACCACCCGTGGCCCGCCCTCCTCTGCCAGCAGCACCACGTCGCCGCGCAGCCCGGGCGCCAGCCGGCCCCGGTCGGCCAGCCCCGCCGCCGCGGCCGGGTTGGCCGAGACCAGCGCCCAGGCCTGCCCCAGGTCCAGCACGCCGCGCTGGACCATGACGAAGGCCGCCTCCAGCATCGCCGGCCAATGGTAGTCGCTCGCCAGCACGGTCACGAGACCGCGCTCCGCAAGCGGCGCCGCGCTCGCCCAGCCCAGATGGCTGCCGCCGCGCACCACATTCGGCGCGCCCATCACCACCGCCTCGCCATGGGCGCGCGCATCGGCGGCGATCGCCTCGGCCATCGGGAATTCGGCCATGCGCGCGCCCTGCGCGCGGTAATGCGCGCGGTCCTCCAGCGTCGCATCGTCATGGCTCAGCATCGGCACGCCAGCGGCACGGCAGGCGTCGGCGAGGCGCGCGCGGGCCGCCGGCACCTCCCCGCGCCGCGACGCGACGCGGCGGGCGAGCGCCGCGAAATCCTCCGGCGCCATCCCCGCCCGGCCGGCGTACTTCGCCAATTGCTGCGCATCGTCCAGCCGCCGCAGGATCGCCGGCGTGTGGTCGTTGAAGCCGAGCAGGTGCACGCGCCCGCCCGCGATCGCCGCCAGCACCTCGTCCAGCGCGTCCAGGTTGTCGGCCTCGAAGCGGCAATGGATGCGCAGCTCGGGGGCGGCGGGCGGCGCCTCGGCGAGCGCGGCCAGCAGCCCGCGCCAGGCCTCGAGCGAGCGCAGCCCCGGCTCCCATGACAGGGTCACGCCGAGGAAGCCGGTGGTGATGCCCGCCGCCAGCATCTGCGCCGCTGCATCGCGCACCGCCATCGCCGGCGGGAAGCCCACTCCCGGGCGCGGCTGCAGGCAGCGCTCATGCGCATCGCCATGGATATCCACGAGGCCCGGCAGGACGAGGAGGCCGCGCGCCTCGAAGCGCCGCGCGTTGGCCGGCGCCGCGCCGGCGATGCGGCCTTCCGCAAGGCAGAGGTCGCCGGCCGCCACCCCCTCCGGCCGCAGCACGCGGCCGCCGGCGATGCACCAGGTCTCGGAATGATCGGGCGTCATGCGGCGGCGCATAGCACAGCCGCTCCCGCCCGTCCGCAGCCGGCTTTCGCTTGGCGCGCCCCCCCGCCCCATGGCACGAAAGGCGCTGAGGAAACCGGAGGGCTCCATGTCGCGGCCGAGCTTCACCAACCCCGAGACCGTCGTGCTGCACGGCGGCAGCCACCGCGCTGACCCCAGCACCGGCTCGGTCGCCGTGCCGATCCACCAGACGACCAGCTACCAATTCCAGGATACCGGCCACGCCGCCCGCCTGTTCGCGCTGCAGGAGATGGGCAACATCTACAGCCGCATCATGAACCCGACCGTGGACGCGCTGGAGACGCGCGTCGCGGCGCTCGAAGGGGGCGTGGCGGCGCTCGGCCTCGGTTCCGGCCAGGCGGCCAGCGCCTTCGCGGTGCTGAACCTGTGCAACGCAGGCGACAACTTCGTCGCTTCCACCGATCTCTACGGCGGCAGCTGGAACCTCTTCGCCAACACGCTGAAGCAGCTCGGCGTGGAGGTGCGCTTCGTGGACCCGGGCGATCCGGAGAGTTTCCGCCGCGCCACCGATGACCGCACGCGCTGCTACTATGCGGAGACGCTGCCCAACCCGAAGCTGAACGTCTTCCCGATCGGCGAGGTCGCGGCGATCGGCCGCTCGCTCGGCGTGCCGCTGATCATGGACAACACCGCGTCACCCGTGATCTGCAGGCCGATCGAGCACGGTGCCGCCATCGTCATGCACTCCACCACGAAGTGGATCGGCGGGCACGGCACCAGCATCGGCGGCATCGTGGTGGATGGCGGCAATTTCGACTGGGAGGCGCACGCCGCGCGCTTCCCGACGCTGAACCAGCCCGATCCCAGCTACCACGGCGCGATCTGGACCCAGGCGGTGAAGCCGCTCGGGCCCGTCGCCTACATCATCCGCATGCGCACCTGCCTGCTGCGCGACCTGGGCGCGCCGATGTCACCCTTCAACGCCTTCATGTTCCTGCAGGGGCTGGAGACGCTGCCGCTGCGCATGGAGCGGCACTGCGCCAACGCCAACCGCGTCGCGGCCTGGCTCGCGCAGCACCCGGCGGTCGCCACGGTGATCCATCCCTCGCTGCAGCAGGGTGAGATGAAGCGCCGCGCCGATGCCTATCTGAAGGGCGGCTATGGCAGCCTGCTGGGCTTCGAGCTGAAGGACGGCGCCGAGGCCGGCAAGCGCTTCATCGAGGCGCTGAAGATGTTCTACCACGTCGCCAATATCGGCGACGCGCGGAGCCTCGCCATCCATCCGGCGACGACCACGCACAGCCAGCTCTCGGTGGAGGAGCAGGCGGCCTCCGGCGTCACGCCGGGCTATGTGCGGCTGTCGATCGGCATCGAGAACATCGAGGACATCCTCGCCGATCTCGACCAGGCGCTGCGCGTGGCGAGCGGCCGGCTGGCCGCCGCGGCGCAGTGAAGGCCGACCGCCGGGCGGGCCTCGGCGGCCTCGCCTCCGGGGAGGCGCCGGCCCAGGGTGCCTTCCAGGGGGGCGCCTTCCCCGCCATCCGCATGCGCCGCAACCGCCGCGATGCCTGGACGCGGCGGCTGGTGGCGGAGGCCACGCTCACCGCCGACGACCTGATCTGGCCGATCTTCGTGATGGAGGGGACGCAGGCGACGAGCGAGGTCGCCTCCATGCCCGGCCAGGTGCGGGTCACGGTGGACCGCATTGCCGCGCATGTGGCGCCGGCGGTGGGGCTCGGCGTGCCGGCGGTCGCGATCTTCCCGGTGACGCCGCCCGAGGCGAAGGACGCCGACGGGACGGAGGCGCTGAACCCGGACAACCTGATGTGCCGCGCGGCGCGCGCGCTGAAGCGGGAATTCCCCGATCTCGGCCTGGTGGGGGACGTGGCGCTCGACCCCTACACGGATCACGGCCATGACGGGGTGATCCGCGACGGCTATGTGGACAACGACGCCTCGCTCGCCGTGCTGGTCCGCCAGGCGCTGAACCAGGCCCAGGCGGGCATCGACGTCATCGCGCCCTCCGACATGATGGACGGCCGCGTCGGCGCCATCCGCGCCGGGCTGGACGCGGAGGGGCTGATCCACACGCGCATCATGTCCTACGCCGCCAAATACGCCTCCGCCTTCTACGGCCCGTTCCGCGACGCGCTGGGTTCGGGCAAGGCGCTGAAGGGCGACAAGAAGACCTACCAGATGGACCCGGCGAATTCCGAGGAGGCGCTGCGCGAGGTCGCACTCGACCTCGCCGAGGGCGCGGACATGGTGATGGTGAAGCCGGGGATGCCGTATCTCGACATCGTGCAACGGGTGAAGGAGCGCTTCGGCGTGCCGACCTTCGCCTACCAGGTGTCCGGCGAGTACGCGATGATCATGGCCGCGGTGCGCAATGGCTGGCTGGAGCATGAGCGGGCGATGATGGAGAGCCTGCTCGGCTTCAAGCGCGCCGGGGCGAACGGCGTGCTGACCTACTTCGCGGTGGATGCGGCGCGGCTGCTGCGGGGGCGGTGACCGCGGGCCGGGCTTTGCGTCGAGCGTCGGGCCGGGGTCGCCGAAGGGGATGTCCCCTTCGTCCCCCAAGAGGGCGACCCGACGCTACGTCGCCGCGGTAGCCGGCACCGGCGCAGGCTCCGGCGCGGCTTCCGGATCCCGCAGCACCCGCCAGGTGCCCCCGCTCAGCACCTCGCTCGGCCGGAACCGGCTCTTGTAGGCCATCTTCCGGCTCTGCGGCACCCAGTAGCCCAGATAGACGTAAGGCAGCCCCAGCGCCCGCGCGCGCGCCACCAGCCACAGGATTGCCCAGGTGCCGAGCGAGCGCCGCGACTCCTCCGGCTGGAAGAAGGAATAGACCGCCGACAGCCCGTCGGAGAGCCAATCGGTCAGGCAGGCGCCCACCAGCCGGTCCCGCGAGTCGCGGAACTCCACCATGCCGGTGGTGATCGGCGTGTCCTCCACCATGGCGCGGTAGTCGTAGAAGCCCATCGCCGCCATGTCGCCATCGCCGTGCCGCGCCTGCTGGTAGCGCTGGAACAGCGCGAACTGCTCGGCCGTGGCGCGCGCCGGCGCCTCGAACCCCGCCACATCCTCGTTGATGCGGGTGAGCTTGCGCTGCGCCCGGTTCGGCTCGAAGGCGCCGGCGATGATGCGGATGGGAATGCAGGCGCTGCAGCCGGGACAGACCGGCGAATAGGCGATGTTGTGGCTGCGCCGGAACCCGGCGCGGGAGAGGCGGTCATGCAGCGCCTCGGCATCCGCGCCGGTCAGTTCCGTGACGATCTTCCGCTCCGTCCGCCCGGCCAGGTAGGGGCAGGGCAGCGGCGCGGTGGTGTAGAAGAATTGCGGTCGGCGGGTGTGGCGGTGCAGCATCTTTGCGGGTCAGTGTCGGCGGGCCGGGGCCGGGAATCAACCGCCCGGATCAGCGTAAGTTCACGGGACCGACTCCTGCGGGTCATCAGGGCACAAGCTGCACCCTCCTGCCCGGCCCGGCGGCGTCGCGGGAGAGAACCAGCATCGTTCCATCCCGCCAGCGCCGCAGCAGGTCGCCCCAATGGGCGGAGAGCGGGTTGCCCGACTGCCCGGTGGCGATGACGGCGCGCGTGCCCTCCGCATCCGCCAGGTCGGCCACCAGCCGCAGCCCGGCGCCGTGGACATGGGCGAAGGGCGCCGCCCCCGCTCCACCATAGCCGCCGCGGTTGACCGTCTGATCGTCGCCATCGGTCGGGACCCGAAGGCCGAGCAACTCGCCGAGGCCGGGGACGAAGCGCAGCAGCGGGTGCTCGAAGCGCGCGACATGCGCCGCGCCCCAGCGCCAGGCGGCGGGGTCCGGGCCGTAGCTGGCCTGCAGGCCGGCCACCGCCTCCTCCAGGGCGCGGGTCGCCAGCGCCGCGCAGTCGCCCCGGCACCACCAGGCGCCGCGCCCGTCCGGGGCCAGCAGGAAGCGGAGGAATTCGGGGGTGACGTGCCAGGCCCCCGCAGGCACGCCGCGGCCGGACAGCGCCAGCCGGCCCAGCTGCTCCATCCAGGCGTTCAGGATCAGCGGTTGCGGCAGATCCGCCGCCGCCCGCCCGTCCCAGGCCCGCAGCAGGTCGAGCGCCTCCCCCGCCGCCCCCGCGGGTCGGGGCAGGCGCGCGAGGAGCGCCTGCGGGCTGCCCTCCGGCGGCAGGCCGAGCACCTCCACGGCGAAGAGGTCCCGCACATCCATCTGCATGGCGGCGAAATCCGCGGCGGTGTGGATCGGCCGCGCCGCCAGCAACTCGCCGATGCGGCGGAAGCGCCAGTCGCCGAGCCAGTCACGGCCGAGGAAGGCGGGCCAGCCCGGCGGCGCGATGCGGTTGTTGGCGTTCACCACCGCCCCGCTCTCCGGGTTCTCGAGATGCGGCAGCGCCTCGAAGGGCACCCAGCCGGTCCAGTCATGGCTGCCATCCCAGCCCGGCGCGGGCAGGCTGCCATCGCCGGTGCGGCGCACCGGCACGCGGCCGGTCAGGAACAGCGCGATGCCGCCCGAGGCGTCCGCCACCACCAGGTTCTGCGGCGGGCTGGTGATCAGCCGCGCCGCCGCCTTCGCCTCCGCCACGCTCTGCGCCCGGTTCAGCGCCAGCAGGCCGGACGCGGCGCTGTCCGGCACGGCGAGGTTCGCCATGGCGACCGCCAGCACCTGCCCATCCGCCGGGGGCGCGGCGTCGAGGTCGGAAACCACCGGCCCGTGCCGGGTCTCCCGCACCCTCAGCGTGACCGGCTCGGCGCCGCGGACCGCGATGCGTTCCTCCCGCTCGGTGAAGGGCGCCGGCCCGTCCGGCGTGGCGTAGCCGCCCGGCGCCAGGCGTTCGACGAAGACGTCCTGGGTGTCGGAGCCGGTGGTGGTGAAGCCCCAGGCCAGGGCCTCGTTCCGGCCGATGACGATGAAGGGCACGCCCGGGCTGGTCGCGCCGGCGAGGAACCGCCCGCCCGGCAGCTCGATCCGCACCAGGTACCAGAGGATGGGGGCCTGGAAGCCGAGATGCGGGTCGGAGGCGAGCAGCGGCTTGCCGCTCGCCGTCCGCGCGCCGCTCACAGCCCAGATGTTGCTGGCACTCGGCGGCAGCGTCCCCGGCTCCGGGAAGCGCGGCAGGGCGGCGGCGAGGCGGGCCAGCTGCCCGGCATCGAGCGCGGCCTCGCGCCACGCCAAGGGCTCGTCCGGCCGGCCGGGCGAGGGATCGGGCGGCCAGAGCTCGGCCAGGTGCTCGGGCGGCAGGATGCCGGCAAGGCGGGCGCGGTCGAGCTCCGTCCGCCAATTCCCGGAGAGCCAGAGGCCCATGATCTTGGCCCAGAGCAGGCTCTGCTCCGGCCGCCAGGGCTCCGGCGCGCCGAGGGCCAGGAATTCCGGCGCGGCGAAGCGGCCGCGCGCGGCGATCCAGGCATTCACGCCCGCGGCATAGGCCTGCAGCGCGGCCCTCGTATCCTCCGGCAGCGCGGCGTAGTCGGCGGCGGCGTGGCGGGCGAGGCCGAGGGTGCGAACGAAACGGTCGTTGCGCAGCAGCCCGGGCCCACCCCATTCGGCCAGGCGCCCTTCCGCCCCGCGCCGCATGGTCTCCATCTGGAACATGCGGTCGCGGGCGTGCAGCCAGCCGAGCGCCATGAAGGCGTCGTGCTCCGAGGCCGCGCGGATGCGCGGCACGCCCTCGGCATCGAAGGTGATCTCGACCGGCGCGGCGAGGCCGGGCAGGCGGAGCCGCCCCTCCCCTGCCGACAGGGTCCCCCAGAGCAGCGCGGCGAGGCCGCCGATCCCGGCGAGCAGGACGAGCCCGGCGGCGGCGAGGCCGCGAAGCAGCCAGGTGAGGGCCCGGCGCCGCGGCGGCCCCGCGCGCGCCGGCCGAAGGGGGACCTGCCGCAACCACCTCTCCTGCCCGGTGACACGGCCAGGATGTGGGGTGGATGCGCTCGCGTCCACCCGCGCGCCGTCAGTACGCCGTCGGCATGTCAGGCACCGGCTCGGGCGTCGGCACCATGGAGCGGCTGGCGTCATGGCTCCGCCAGGGCGGGGTCATCGCCCGGCCCGGGACGAAGCTTGCCGCCGCCAGGTCGAGCGCCACGTGCAGCAGCAGCCATCCGACCAGGACGACGCCGAGGCCGAAGGCGACCCAGCTGAAGCCACGGAAACGGCGCTGCTCGGAAACGGAACCGAAATACCGCATCGGAAGCATCTGGACCTCCTACCGCAGTGCGGTGCGAGATGAGGTCCGGAGCCTGGCAGGCCGAGGGCGCGGCCTGCGATGCGGTGCAGCACACTGGATGCGGAATACGGAGCGGTCGATGAGATGGTCGTGGCGACCTTCCGTACCGATGGCGCTCGATCGAGCTCAGGCCGGCCCGGCTCTATTCCGCCGGGCTTGCGAGCAGGGCGGGGGCGGGCTCGGCCGCGGCAAGGGGCGCGGCGAGGCTCGCGGCGTGCAGCGCCAGCACCCGCTCCGCCGAGGCGCGCCAGGTGGCGATGCGCGGCATGTGGTCCACCGGCCAGTTCAGCGCGCCGACCACGTTCTGGAAGGCCTGCGCGGCCTGCATCACCCAGCCGAGCGTGACAATCCCCGCGAGATAGGCCGGGGTTGCGATCAGGAAGGGCAGGCCCGTGCCGAGGCGGGTATTGCCCACGCAGAAGAGCTGCAGGCTGCCGAAGGCGTGGCTCTGCCGTCCGAAGGCCTCCCCCACCGCGCCGAACAGGCGGGAGAGCAGCGCCGCCGGGTCAGGTTCCGCCGCGCCGTCGCGGAGCCGCACCAGCGCGGCGCGGTACTCCGCCTCCTCCGCCTGGCGGTGGTGGGTGGAGAGCGCGAGGGGCCGGCCGAGCAGCGCGGCGATGGCGGCGCCGAGCCCGGCGTAGAGGACCGCCGCCCAGACCAGGTAGCCCGGCAGCGAAAGGGTGAGGAAGCCGAGGGGCACCGGCGGGTGGTCCGACAGCACCCAGAGCAGCCCGACGAAGCAGGCGAGCGTCATGCAGCCGTGCGAGAAGGAGGAGGCGAGTTCGACCGCCTCCTCGGTCGCGATGCGGGCATCCTCGGCGATGCGGCCATCCGCGTTGGGAATGCCGTGCGGACGGCCGGCGGCGAGCCAGGAGTCCGAGAGATGCCGGGCGAGCCAGGCCCGCCAGTCGAGCGCCAGCCGCCGCCGCCCGTGCAGGTGGGCGAAGGAGAGGAGGGCGAAGGCCGCGACCAGGAGCAGCAGCACGCCGACCTGAACCAGCACGAGCTGGGCGTCGCGGCGCTCCAGCGCGTCGAACAGGTCGCGGTTCCAGCTGCTCAGGCGGAGCAGCAGCCCGACCTCCGTCGCGTTCAGCACCAGCAATCCGAGGCCGATCGCCCAGGCGCGCGGGGCGGCCGGGCCGGTCCAGAAGCGGCCGGCAAGCGCCAGGAAACGGCGGAGGGTGCCGAGCGGCAGCGCGGCCGTGTCATGGCGGTCGGTCAGGACCTCGTTCCTCGCGATGACCGGGCACCATGGCCGCGGCCGGCGGGGCGAGGCGAGGGCGAAGCGCCCGCCGCGCCCTCAACTGCGCGCGACGGGTCGGCGGGCCGGGAGGTCGAGGTGGCGTGTCGGCGATGGCCGTGATGATCCTACGCGCGTCGTGAAGCTTCGTGGTTGTCCCCATGATCTGTGGTTGATCATGGGAAAGCATGAGGCGGGCCGAAGCCCTTGAGATCACGCCTCCCGGGATCACACCTTGTCCTTGCGCTCGCGGATGGCGAGGCGAGTGGTATCGCTGATGACCAGCAGCACATCGAAGACCGGGGTCCAGCCCTCCTCGTCGTCGTGCTGAACGGCGATGCCGATCCGGGTCCAGCGGCCTTTCGCTGCCCGGTTCAGCGCGTGAGCTGCGACGCGCGCCTCGACAGGCCGGGACCCGGGATTGCGCGTCCGCAACCCTGTCCCGAGGACGCGCTTCAGCCGTGCGAACGTCCACTCGGCGGCAATGCGGCGGCCATGGCCAGTCACCCGCGCCCACGCGGCGCGTCCGTCGCGGGCCAAGTGCTGCGCGTGTCCGCTGCGCCTGGTCAGCGGGCCGAGCGTGGCGTGCGCTGGCATGCCCAAGGCGATGATCGCCCGGTCGCGCCGCGGACCACCTTGGACCTTCCTCCGTCTGGTGCCAGGATCGCCGCGCCTGTCCCGCCGAGAAGGCAGGTTTCGGGAGTGCCAGACGTCCATGCGCATCACGGCGGTCGAAAGCTCGGTGGTGTCCCTGCCCTACGAGATGGGCGGGCCGCACCCGCGCTTTGCCGGCCAGCCCTGGGACCGGATGGAAATCCTGCTGGTCCGGGTGGAGACGGAGGACGGGCTGGTGGGCTGGGGCGAGGCCTTCGGCCATGCCGCCATCCCGGTGACGCGGGCGGCGCTGGACGGCATCGTGGCGCCGCTGGTGCTGGGCCAGGACGCCGGTGACATCAACGCACTGACGCGCCGCGTGATGCATGCGGTGCACCTGCTGGGCCGCAACGGGCCCTTCGTCTATGCCTTCTCGGGCGTCGAGATCGCGCTGTGGGACCTGCTCGGCAAGCGCGCGGGCCAGCCGCTCTGGCGGCTGCTGGGCGGCAAGGCGCCGGCGCGGCTGCCGGCCTATGCCAGCCTGCTCTCCTACGCCAACGACCTCGAACTGGTCGCGCGCAACACCGCGGCGGCGCGGGCGCAGGGCTTCCGCCACGTGAAGCTCCACGAGCTGACGCGGGAGGCGGTGCTGGCGGCGCAGGCGGCCGCGCCCGACGCCGCGATCATGCTGGATGTGAACTGCGCCTGGACGCCGCCGGTGGCGCAGGAGATGGCGCGGGCCCTGGCCGGCAACCGGCTCGCCTGGCTGGAGGAGCCGGTCTGGCCGCCCGAGGATGCGGCGGGACTCGCCAGCCTGCGGCGCCACGGCATCCCGCTCTCGGCCGGGGAGAACACGGCGGGCCTGTTCGGCTTCCGTGCGCTGCTGGAGGCCGGCGCCATCGACATCGCGCAGCCGAGCGTGACGAAGCTCGGCGGCATCGGGGAGATGCGGCGCGTCATCGCGCTGGCCGAGGCGCGCGGCGTGGAGGTGGTGCCGCACAGCCCCTATTTCGGCCCGGGCTTCCTCGCCACGCTGCACCTCGCCGCCGCGCTGCTCGAGCGGCCGATGATCGAGGTGCTGTGGCTGGAGATGGAGGCGAACCCCTTCGACCCCTGGGTGCGGCCACAGGACGGCATGGTCGCGGTGCCGACCGGCCCGGGCCTCGGCTGCGACCCCGATCCGGAAGTACTGGCGCGCTACGCGAAGGGCGGCGCCACGCGCATCGCCGCACCCGGCGGCCGCTGAGCCGCGCCGCCCAGGCTCACGCAGAATGACGGAGGAAACGCCATGCAGATCACCCGCCGCACACTCGCCCTCGGCACGGCCGCGGCCGCGTTGGCGCGCCCGGCCCTGGCCCAGTCGGAGCCGATCCGCGTCGGCTGGCTCGCCGCGCTGACCGGGCCGAGCTCCGCGCCGGCCGTCGGCTTCGACCGCGGCGTGCGCTACGCGGTGGAGGCGATCAACGGCGCGGGCGGCGTCGGCGGGCGGAAGGTCGAGCTGATCGTCCGCGACACCCAGGGCGACCCCACCAAGGCGGTGAACGCAGCGCAGGAGATGATCAGCCGGGTGCGCGTGCACGCCATCTGGGGCCCGACGAATTCCGGCGAGTCGCTGGCCACCACGCCCATCATGGCGCGGGCGAAGATGCCGGACATCCACCCCTGCTTCGTGGACAGCCTGATCGACCCGCAGAAATACCCGAACGCCTTCCGCATGGCGCCCTCCAACAGCCAGATCGACGACGCGGTCAGCGGCTACGGTGTCGACATCATGAAGCTGAAGCGCTTCGCGGTGATCGGCGACACCACGGGCTACGGCACCACCACCGTCGCATCCTCGACCGCCGCCTTCCAGAGGCGCGGCGCGGAGGTGGTCTACAAGGCGACCATCGACGCGACGCAGCCTGACGTCACGCCCGACATGCTGCGCATGAAGAATGCGGGGGCGGAGGCGATCGCGGTCTGGTCCGTCTCGACCGGCCTGATCTCCCGCCTGATGAACACCCGCGCCAACATGGGCTGGGACGTCGCCTTCATCGGCCACCCCGCCATGGGTTCCGGCGAGGTCGGGAGGCTGATCGCGAAGCCCGAGAACTGGCAGAAGACCTACATCCTGGGCTTCCGGAATTGCAGCTACGGGCCGGACGGCAGGCTGCCGCAGCACGTCCAGGAATTCGTGGACCGCACCCGCGGCCGGATCGACCTCGAGGACACCACCCTGTGGTGGGTGCTCTGCGGCG
>DASQVL010000066.1:0-2567 GCA_035640795.1 Crenalkalicoccus sp.
GCGGCAACTCCCCCCCGCAGGCGAGGATGCCGAGCGGGCCCGCGGCCGCCCCGCCGGTCACGCTCCCTCCCCGTTCTCCTCGTCGGCGGGGCCGAGCTCCGGGGCGGCCATGCGGCCCGGGCGGACCAGCTGGCGGCGGCGGGCGGGGTCGCGGATGAAGGCGATGATCTCCTCCACCAGCGCCTCTCCCGCGAAACGCTGCGCGGCCTCTTCCAGGCGGGCGGCGAACTCGCCCGGGTCCTTGAACAGAAGCTGGTTGGCGGCGCGCACCACACGCAGCTGGTCGCGCCCGACGCCGCGGCGCAGCAGGCCGATCTTGTTGAAGCCGACGAGCCGCGCCGGCAGGCCGAAGACATAGCCGAAGGGCGGGATGTCGTTGGTCACGCCGGCGAGGCCGGAGACCATGGCGAGGCGCCCGATGCGCACCGTCTGGTGCACCGCGGCACCGCCGCCGATGAAGCTGCCGGTGCCGACATGCACATGCCCGCCCAGCATGACGTTGTTCGCCAGGATCACGCCGTCGCCAAGCTGACAGTCATGCGCGACATGCGACATCGCCATCAGCATGCAGCCCGCGCCGACGCGCGTCACGCCGTCGCCGCCGACACTCGCGCGGTGCACGGTGACGCTTTCGCGCACCAGGCTGCCGGGGCCGATCTGGCAGCGCGTCGGCTCGCCCTTGTACTTCACGTCCTGCGGCGGGGTGCCGAGCGAGGCATGCGGCAGCACGCGCGTGCCGGCGCCGATGCGCGTCGCCCCCTCCACCACGACATGGGAAGCGAGCTCGACATTCTCCTCCAGCACCGCGTCCGGCCCCACGACGCAGAAGGGGCCGATGCGGCAGCCCGGTCCGATGCGCGCGCCGGGCGCGACGGCGGCGGCGGGCGCGATGTCCGCGCTCGGGTGGATGGCGCTCATATCGAGGGGCGACACCGGCTCAGCGGTCCAGGATCATGGCGGCGTAGGTCGCCTCGGCCACCGCCTTGCCGTCCACCTTGGCTTCCGCGGTGAATTTCCAGATGTTCCCGCGCCGGCGGTCCCTGACGACGTGGATGCGCATTTGGTCTCCGGGCACCACCGGCTTGCGGAACTTCGCGTTCTCGACCGACATGAAGTAGACGAGCTTGCCTGCGGCGCTCGGCCCCAGGGTCTCCACCACCAGCACGGCCGCGGTCTGCGCCATGCTCTCGATGATCAGCACGCCCGGCATCACCGGGTGCTGCGGGAAGTGGCCCTGGAAGAAGTTCTCGTTGATGGAGACGTTCTTGATGCCGACGGCGGAGGCGCCCTTCACGACATCCACGACGCGGTCCACCATCAGGAAGGGAAAGCGGTGCGGAATGGCGTGCATGATGCGCGCGATGTCGTAGGCTTCGACCGTCGCCCCCGCCTCCGCCGCCTCTTCGCCGCCCGCGTCCATCGCTAGCCTGCCTTCTCGCCCTTCCCGAGCCGGCGGAGCCGGGCGATCGCCCGCCAGAATTCCCGCACCGGCCAGGCGGGACTGCCGAGGATGTCGGTGCCCGCGGGCACGTCGCTGATCACCCCGGCCTGCGCGCCGATCCGCGCCTTGTCGCCGACCTGCAGGTGGCCGATCAGCCCCGCCTGCGCCGCGACCATGACGAAATCGCCGAGCGTCGTGGATCCCGAAATACCCGCCTGCGACACGACGACGCAGCCGCGCCCGGTGCGCACGTTGTGGCCGATCTGCACCAGGTTGTCGAGGCGGGTCCCGGGCCCGAGCACCGTATCCCCCTGGCTGCCGCGGTCCACGCAGGCATTGGCGCCGATCTCGACGCCGTCGCCCAGACGGACGATGCCGAGCTGGGGCATCGTCTCGTAGCGGCCATCGGGGGTGGGCGCGAAGCCGAATCCCTCCTGTCCCACCCGCGCGCCGGGGTGGAGCACGACACGATCCCCCGCCACCGTATGGCTGATGCTGGCATGGGCGTGCAGGCGGCAGAAGGCGCCGAGCTCGACGCCCGGGCCCACCACCGCATGTGACCCGATCACGCAGCCCGGGCCGAGCCGCGCGCCGGCCCCGATGACCGCATGCGGCCCGATCTCGCAGCCCTCGCCGATCTCGGCATCCTCGGCCACCACCGCGCTCGGGTGGCGGCCGGGGATCGCGGGCGGCGGCGGGTGGAACAGCGCGGCGACGCGGGCGAAGCCGAGATAGGGCTGCTCGGTCAGGATGGCGACGCAGCCCTCCGGCACCGCCTCGGCCAGGGCGGGTGCCAGCACCACGGCGCCGGCCCGGGTCGCGCGCAGCGCGTCCAGGTAACGCCGGTTGTCAAGGAAGCTCACCTCCTGCGCGCCCGCGGACTGCAGCGCGGCGACGCCCGCGAAGCACCGCTCCGGGTCGCCCGTGCTCCGTCCGCCGGCGGCGGCGGCGATCTCCGCCAGCCGCCGCGGGGCGGCGGTGCCGAAGAAGCGCGGATCGGCGGGCATGCGGCGCGGCGAGCCTAGCGGTGCGGCGGCTGCGCCGGGCGCTGCTGCGCGGCGGGGGTCGTGCCCGGCGTCTGCTGCGCGGTCGGCGCGTCGCCCGCGGACTCGGGCGGGATGGTCAC
>DASQVL010000067.1:0-6649 GCA_035640795.1 Crenalkalicoccus sp.
CCGTCGCCCGCGCCGCCCGCGCCGCCGGCCGCCCCGTCTTCGCCGTGGCACTTGAAGGCTGGGCGGAGCCCGCCGCCTGGGCCGGCCTGCCCCATGTCGTCGAACGCGTCGGCGCCGCGGGCCGCATCCTCGGCGCGCTGCGCGCCCGGGGCGTGCGGCAGCTTGTCATGGCCGGGCGCGCGGCGCGGCCTTCCCTGCTCGCCCTGCGGCCGGATGCGACCGGCGCGCGCATCCTGGCACGCATCGGCCGCGCCTTCTTCCAGGGCGATGACGGGCTGCTGCGCGCCGTCGCCCGGGTGCTGGAGGAGGAGGGGTTCGAGATCCTGGCGCCGCAGGCCGTGCTGCGCGACATCCTGCCGCCGCCCGGCCTCCTCACCCTCGCCGCGCCGGACGCCGCTGCGCGCGCCGACATCCTTCGCGGCATTGCGGTGGCGCGCGCCCTCGGCACCGTGGATGTCGGCCAGGCGGCGGTCGTGCAGCAGGGCCTCGTCCTCGGCGTGGAGGCGATCGAGGGCACGGACGCGCTGCTCGCCCGTTGCGCGGGTCTCCGGCGCGAGGGCCCGGGCGGCGTGCTGGTCAAGCTGGTCAAGCCCGGGCAGGATCGCCGCCTTGACCTGCCGAGCATCGGCCCGCGCACGGTCGAGGGCGCCGCCGCCGCCGGCCTCGCCGGCATTGCCGTGGAGGCGGGCGGCACCATCCTGGTAGATCGTCCCGGGCTGGTCACGGCGGCCGATGCCGCCGGCCTGTTCGTGCTGGCGATCCGGCCCGAGACCTTCACCACAACGGAGGAGAGCACCGCATGAGCCGCTTCCTGCACACCATGATCCGCGTCGGCGACCTGGATCGCAGCGTGAAATTCTACACCGATCTGCTCGGCATGAAGGAGCTGCGCCGGCGCGACGTGCCCGACGGCAAGTACACCCTCGCCTTCCTCGGCTACGGCACCGGCAATGCCGAGGGCCAGGGCGAGATCGAGCTCACCTACAATTACGGCACCGAGAAGTACGATATGGGCAACGCATTCGGCCACCTCGCCGTCGGCGTGCCCGACGTGAAGGCGGCCTGCGAGAAGGTGCGGGCCGGCGGCGGCAAGGTGACGCGCGAGCCAGGGCCGGTGAAGTTCGGCACCACCGTCATCGCCTTCGTCGAGGATCCGGACGGCTACAAGATCGAGCTGATCGAGCGCGCCTGACGCATCGTGGCCGGGCCGTGGGGGGCGGTGCTCCCCGCCCCCTTCGGCCTGTTGCGCGATGCCGTCTCCGGCGTCGAGCAGGCCGGCCGCGCCCTGCTGGGGCAGGAGCGCGTGCGGCTTGCCGTGACCGGCCTGACGCGGGCGGGCAAGACGGTCTTCCTCACCTCGCTCGTCGCCAACCTGCTGGCAGCGGGGCGCGGCCGGCGCACCCTGCCGGCGCTGGAGGCAGCGGCCGGCGGGCGGCTGCGCCGCGTGCGCCTGGTGCCGGCCGATGCCGAGGCCGTGCCGCGCTTCGATGTGCACGAGCATCTTGCGGCGCTCGCGGCCGACCCGCCCCGCTGGCCGGCGCGGACCGAGGACCTCTCGACGCTCGAGCTCACCCTGGTGGTGGACCGTCAGGGGCTGATCGGCCCGCTCTTCGGCCCGCGCACCGTCACGCTGGAGCTGCTGGACTATCCGGGTGAATGGCTGCTCGACCTGCCGATGCTGGATCAGGACTTCCCGTCCTGGTCGGCGGAGACGCTGGCGCGGCTGCGCGCGCCGGAACGTCTGCCGGCGACGCGCGAATTCCTGGACTTCGTAGACGCGCTGCCGCCCGAGGCGCCGGGCGAGGAGGCGCTGGCCCGCCGCGGCTTCGCGCTGTACCGGGAGGCGCTGCGCGCCTCCCGTGACCGGCTCGGCTTCCGTTTCCTGCAGCCCGGCCGCGCGCTGAACCCGGGCCCGCGCGGGGAGCCGCCGATGCTGTGGTTCTTCCCGCTGCCGCAGGCGCGCGCCGGCGGCCTCGCCACGCTGCTTGCGCGCCGGCACGCCAGCTATGTGGCGGACCAGCGCGACCACTTCTTCGATCCCTTCTTCCGCCGCTTCCAGCGCCAGGTCGTGCTGGTGGACGTGCTCGGCGCTCTGCATGCGGGGGAGGCGGCATTCCGCGACACCGAAGCCGCGCTCGCTGCCATCGCCGGCGCGCTGCGCCAGTCGGGCGGGTGGGTGGAGCGGCTGCTGGGCCTGGGTGCGGCGCACCGCGTCGCCTTCGCCGCGACGAAGGCGGACCATGTGCCGGAACGCCAGCGCGCGGCGCTGACCGCGCTGCTGCGCCACCTGGTTGCGGCGCCGGAGCCGGAGTCCAGCGTACACGCCATCGCCGCCATCCGTTGCACGGAGGAGGACGTGGTGACGATGGAAGGCCGCGCGGTCGGCGCCGTGCGCGGCGTGCTGAAGGACGGCCGGATCGCCCGCTTCTGGCCGGGCGAGGTGCCGCTCTCGCCACCCGGCCCCGGCTTCTGGAAGCATCCCTTCTTCGAGATGCCGGAATTCCAGCCGCCGCGGCTGGATCCCGCCGGCGGCGCCGGCATTCCGCATCTCGGAATGGATGCGCTGCTTGCCTGGCTGATCGGGGACCTGCTGTGAGCGGGGAGAACCCGTCCGGCCCGCGGCTGATCGTGGAGGATGCGCCGCGCGCGGCGCCGCGCCTGGACTTCGGGTGGGAGCAGGCAGTGGTGCCGGTCGCGCCGCCGGCGCCGCGGCGCTTCTCCGGCCTCGGCCGGCTGGTGGCGGGTGGCGCGGTGCTCGGCCTCGGCCTCTCCGCGCTGGATGCGGCGAATTTCGTCGCGGCGCAGTTCGAGCGCGGCGCGGCGCTGGGCTGGACGACGCTCGGCGTGGTGGTCGCCGGCTTCGGGCTGATCGGCGCGGCGGGATGGACGGAACTGCGCGGGCTGCTCTCGCTGCGCACGGTGGAGCGCGGCCGCGCCGCCTTCGCCCGCGGCGACCTGGAGGCGCTGCGCGCGGAGGCGCTGCGCTGGGCGGCCTCGGTCGAGGAGGCGGCGGCGATCCAGCCGGCGCTGCGGGAGGCGCGGAGCGTGGAGGAGATCCGCGCCCTGCTCGCTGCGCCGCTGCGCGGGCTGGAAGGCCGCGCTTCGGCGCTGGGGCGGGCGGCGGCGCTGCAGGCCTTCTCGGTGACGGTGATCAGCCCTTCGGCCGGGCTGGACGCCGCCATCTTCGCCTGGCGGGGCGTGCGGCTGGTGCGGCAGGTGGCGGCGCTGCACGGCGTGCGTCCGGGTGCTGCGGCGACGGCGGCGCTGCTGCGGCGGACGCTGTTCGATGCGGCAACGGTGGCGGCGACGGATCTGGCGGTGGACGCAGCGGCACGGGCGCTGCTGAGCAACAAGCTGTTGGAACACGTGGCGGGGGAGACGGCAGCGGGCGCGGTGGCGGCGCGGCGGATGCTGCGCCTGGCGCGCGCGGCGACGGAGGCGTGCCGGATCGTGCCGGAGTGATGGTGGCGTAGGCGGCCCTTGGGGGAGGAAGGGAACGTCGCCTCCGGCGACCCCCCAAGCCCCCACCTACCTTTTTTTGATCCTTTTCGCGTCCCGCTTGCCCCATCTGAATGCGACAAGCCCGAGCAATCTGTTTCCTTGTTCGGCTGAAAGCCGGGCCCGCCCTCAATAACTCTTCGGCAGCCCCAGCACCCGCTCCGCGATGTAGCAGCAGATCAGGTTCGGGCTGACCGGCGCGATCCAGGGGATCATCGCCTCGCGCAGGAAGCGTTCCACATGGTACTCCCGCGCATAGCCGAAGCCACCATGCGTCATCACGGCGTTCTGGCAGGCCTTCAGCCCGGCCTCGCCCGCCAGGTACTTCGCCGCATTCGCCTGCGCGCCGCATTCCAGCCCGCGGTCGTAGCGCCAGGCGGCGTTCAGGCACATCAGCCAGGCCGCCTCCAGCGCCATCCAGTCCTGCGCGAGCGGGTGCTGCACCGCCTGGTTCTGCCCGATCGGCCGGCCGAACACCACACGCTCCCGCGCGTAGTCCGCGGCCCGCGCCAGCGCCGCGCGGCCGATGCCCACGGCTTCCGCCGCGATCAGCACCCGCTCCGGGTTGAGCCCGTGCAGGATGTAGCGGAAGCCCTTGCCCTCCTCGCCGATCCGGTCTTCCTCAGGCACCTCCATGTCCGCGAAGAAGATCTCGTTCGAATCCACCGCCTTGCGGCCCATCTTCTCGATCTCGCGCACGCTCGCCCGCGCGCGGTCCAGCCGCGTGTAGAAGAGCGAGAGCCCCTCGGCCGGGGATCGGCACTGCTCGATGGGTGTGGTGCGCGCCAGCAGCAGGATGGTGTCCGCCACCTGGGCCGTGCTGATCCACACCTTCTGCCCGTTCACGATGTAGCGGTCGCCGCGCCGCTCCGCCCGCGTCTTCAGCCGCGTGGTGTCGAGCCCCGTGGTCGGTTCCGTCACGCCGAAGCAGGCCTTCACCTCTCCGCGCGCGATCGGCGGCAGCATGCGGCGCTTCTGCGCCTCCGTTCCGAACACCGCCACCGGGTTCAGCCCGAAGATGTTGAGGTGCACGGCGGTCGCGCCCGACATGCCGGCGCCCGAGGCGGCGATCGCCTCCATCATCAGCGTCGCCTCGGTGATGCCGAGGCCGCTGCCCCCGTATTCCTCCGGGATGCAGATGCCGAGATAGCCGGCCTCCGCCACCGCGCGGTGGAACTCCTCCGGGAAGCCGCCGGCGCGGTCGCGCTCCAGCCAGTAGGCCGCGTCGAAGCGCGCGCAGAGTGCCGCGACGCCGTCGCGGATTGCCTGCTGTTCCGGGGTCAGCGCGAACTCCATGCGCGGAGGCTCGCAGCCCTCCTGACGCGGGTCAAGCAAGCCGGGGTCGCCGCCCGCGACCATCCGGGCGATACTCCCGCCGGAGAGGACCGCCATGCCCGAAGCCCCCAAGCTGCACCGCCGCCTCGACTACCGCCCGCCCGCCTTCCTGGTGGACCGGGTGGCGTTGCACTTCGCGCTCGATCCGGCGGCGACCGAGGTGCGCGCGCGGCTCGATCTGCGCCGCAACCCGGACGGCGAGCACGCGGCGCCACTTCGGCTGGATGGCGGCCCGCTCGAGCTGCTCGAGATCGCGCTCGACGGTGCGCCCCTGCCGCCCGGCCGCCACGCCGTCGGGGAGGACGGCGCGCTGACCATCCTGGATGCGCCGGATGAGTGCGTGCTGGAGACCCGCGTCCGCATCGCGCCGGACCGCAATACGGAACTCTCCGGCCTCTACACCTCGGGCGGCAATTTCTACACACAGTGCGAGGCGGAGGGCTTCCGCCGCATCACCTTCTTCCCCGACCGGCCGGATGTGATGTCGCGCTACACCGTGACCATCGAGGCCGACCGCGCGCGCTGCCCCGTCCTACTCTCGAACGGCAACCCGGACGGGGAGGGGGAGCTGCCGGGTGGCCGCCACTGGGCGCGCTGGACGGATCCGCACCCGAAGCCCTGCTATCTCTTCGCCCTCGTCGCCGGCGACCTCGTCGCGGTGCGCGACCGCTTCGTGACGCGCTCGGGGCGCGAGGTCGCGCTCGCCATCTGGGTGCGCGAAGGCGACGAGCCCCGCTGCGGTCACGCGATGGACAGCCTGAAGCGCGCCATGCGCTGGGACGAGGATGTGTTCGGCCTGGAATACGACCTCGACGTCTTCAACATCGCCGCGGTCTCCGACTTCAACATGGGGGCGATGGAGAACAAGGGCCTCAACATCTTCAACACGCGCTACGTGCTGGCCGATGCCGCCACCGCGACGGATGGCGACTTCCAGGGTGTGGAGACGGTGATCGCGCACGAATACTTCCACAACTGGACGGGCAACCGCGTCACCTGTCGGGACTGGTTCCAGCTCAGCCTGAAGGAGGGGCTCACCGTCTTCCGCGACCAGGAATTCACCGCGGATCAGGGCAGCCGCGCGGTGAAGCGCATCAAGGACGTGCGCGGCCTGCGCGCCGCCCAGTTCCCCGAGGATGCGGGCCCGATGGCGCATCCCGTGCGCCCGGACAGCTACATCGAGATCGACAATTTCTACACGCCGACGGTCTACCAGAAGGGCGCCGAGGTGGTGCGGCTGCTGCACACCCGCATCGGCGCCGCTGGCTTCCGCCGTGGCATGGATCTGTACTTCGAACGTCACGACAACCGGGCGGTGACGATCGAGGATTTCGTCGACGCCATGCAGGACGCCTCCGGCGTGAACCTCCACCCCTTCATGGGCTGGTACGACCAGGCCGGCACGCCGGAACTGACCGCCGAGGGCAGCTACGACGCCGCAGTGCGCCGCTACACGCTGACGCTCCGCCAGCACACGCCGCCCACGCCGGGCCAGCCCGCCAAGCACCCGCTGCCCATTCCGGTCGCCATGGGGCTGCTCGGCCCGGACGGCAAGGCGCTGCCCGTGCGCCTCGCCGGGGAGAATGCGGCGCAGCAGGGCACGCGGCTGCTGATGCTCGACGCCGCCGAACGCACCTTCGTCTTCGAGGATGTGCCCGCGCCGCCCATCCCCTCCCTGCTGCGCGGCTTCTCCGCGCCGGTGCGGCTCAAGGGCGTGCCGCGGGACCGGCTGCGCTTCCTCGCGGTGCATGACAGCGACCCCTTCGTGCGCTGGGACAGCGGCCAGCACTACGCGACGGCGCTGATCCTCGACATG
>DASQVL010000068.1:0-9158 GCA_035640795.1 Crenalkalicoccus sp.
CGGCCGCCAACCGGGCGCGGTTCGCGACCAGCGCCGCGAGGCCCTCGATCGCGCGCACGGGCCGCGTGCCGGCCTCGGCGTAGAGGGTGCGGGCCAGCAGCTCGACCACGCGGTGCGTGGCCTCGGACAGGGCGGCGCTCATCGCTCATCCTCCAGCAGGGTCTTCTCGCGCGCCCGCGGCAGCGGCGCGGCGCGCGCCACCTCCTCGAGCTTCGTCTCGATGCGCAGCAGTTGCTGCGAGAGCCGTCCGTCCACCTCCCGGATCAGGGAGAGGGGGACGTAGGTGCGGGCCACCTCCAGCTTGAAGGCGGCCAGGTCCTCGCGCGCCTCAGCCCCGCCCTGGGCGTGTACGGCGACCGGCGCGTAGCTGCGCGCGACATCCACCTTGAACTGCGCCAGGTCCTCCCGCGTGCGGGCCATCGCCTCCTGCGCGCTGCGCTCGCTGCGGTCGAAGCGCTCCATCATCTCATTGCGCAGCCCGTGGAGCATGTAGAACAGGGCGGCGATGATCGGCGCGGCGATGCCGCTGACCATCCAGCTCTCGATCGGCATGGCCTCGCGGCCTCCTTGAAGGGGGTCGGCCCCGGGCCAAGCTCGGGGCGGTGAGGAATGATCTGGCGATGTGGAACGAGCCCTATCTCGAGACCTGCTGCCGCTCCGCGCTGCACCGGCTGACGCTGGTGGGTGCGGGCGGGCGGCCGGACGGGCTGAAGGACGGGCCGTGCCTGGAGCGGCTGGAAGGCATGGGCCTGGCACGGCGGCGCGCCGATGGGCGGTTCGAGATCACCGCGGCGGGGGTGGAGCGGCACGCGAGCGAGGTGCTGAAGCGGAAGGCGGCGGGATAGGGCGGGCCCGGCCTTGGGCGAGCGTCGGGCCGTGCTCGCCGCGGTCAAGGGCGCTTCGCGCCGCTGACCGCGGCTGCGCGCGGCCCGCCTTGGATCTTAGCCGGGACGAGGAAACGGCCCTCTTTCAGCCGAACAAGGAAACAGCCTTGGCTGGGAGTCTTCCAGGCGGATGGGGCAAGCGCTTTGGAGAAAGGATCAGAAGAAGGATGGTGGGGGCTTGGGGGAGGAAGTTCCCTTCCTCCCCCAAGAGGCAACCCACATCACCCGCCCCGCCAAGGCAACACCGCCCGCGGCGCCGCCGGCACTCCCGGCAGCCGCACCGGCTCGGCCAGCAGGCACCCTGCCAGCGCATCCAGCGCATCATCCCGCGCCCCCGCCGCCTCCGGCCGCCAGGCCGCCATCTCCTGGGCGAAGGAGGTGCGGAACACCCCCGCATGCGCATGCAGCCGCCGCGCCGCGAGCGCCGGCTCAAGTGCCGCCAGGATGCGCGCCGACTTCGCTCGCCGGCTCGCATGCTCCACCACCGTGCAGGCCGCCCCCGCGCGCGCCAGTTCCCGCCGCAGCAGCGCCGGCAGGAAGCGGCCGAGCCCGTTCGTCTCGACGCGCACCACCGGCAGCAGCAGGTCGCGCGCGATGGCGGCGACGGCGCGGCATTGCTGCGTCGCCGGGTCCACCGCGCTGTCCGGGTCATGCGTCAGGTAGGCAAGCCGATGCAGGTAGTGGTTGCCCTCGCCATCCGCGTAGGTGCAGGCCAGGACGGAGGCATCGCCCGCCCCTCCATGCCCTGGCGCCCGCCCATAGGCCGGGTCCCAGAAGGCGCCGCCCGAAGCCAGCCTTCGGCCGAGCAGCGAGAGGATCGCGCGCCCCCCGGCCTCCCGGTACTCCGGCTCCTCCGCGTAGCGGATGATCAGCGCGGGGTCGAGCCGCGCGGCGGCCTCCGCCACCGCCTCCAGCTGCATCTGGCGCGCGAAGTGCAGCGGGCCGACGCGGTCGCGCAGCGTGCGGACTGCGTCCTCCGCGAAGCGCTCCGGCCAGGCGCTGCGCCCTTCCGCGTCCAGCAGCGGCACGGTCAGGCGCCGGTAGCCGGTGAGGGCGGCCTCCCCCTGCGCCGGCGTGCGATACAGGCTCTCCGCGCAATGTGGCGTGCCGACATAGAGGATGGTGCCGCGCGGCGCGAGCACGAACTCCGTCTCGCGCAGCCGGTCGCGCAGCTCCTCTCTCTTGGCCGGCGTGTCGCAATTGCCGGCCACCTCGACGTCGTCGCAGATGATGAGGTCGGCGCGCGCGCCGGTGATGTTGCCGAGCAGCCCCTGCGCCAGCATGGACGGGTCGCGCAGCACGGCGCGGCGCGCCACGGTGAAGCGGTCCATCGCCCAGGCTTCCGGCGCCTCCGGCAGCAGGCCGCGGCAGAGCGGGTGGCGTTCCAGGATGCGGCGCACCGTCGCCACCATGCGCACGGCCAGCGGCTGGTCGGCGGCCAGCACCAGGATGCGGCAATCGGGCTCCCGCAGCAGCGCCCAGGCGCAGTAGAGGCCGACCAGGGTGGACTTGCCGCAACCGCGGAAGGCCATCAGCAGCAGGCGGCGGTCGCCCGCCTCCCGACGTGCGGCGAGCCAGCGGCAGATGCGGCGGTGCACCGCCGGCGTCTCCAGCCCCTGGCCGCGATTCCAGATCCAGACGAACTCAAGGAAGTCGGCCTCAGCCGGCTCCGTCGTCATCGGGCTCCGTCTCCTCCGGCGGCAGGGCGGCGATCTCGGCGCGCGTCTCCCGCATGCGTTCGGTGATCTCGCGCACCTGGTTCTCGCTGCCCGTCTCGCCGGCGATCTTCAGCAGCTGCTCGAGATGCGCGAGGGCGGAGCGGGCGGCGGCGTGGCGGGTGGCGAAGGCCTTGGCATCGCCGGCATCCGCGCCGGGCGGCGTGCCGGCGAGGAAGCCGCGGTAGTCGGCGAGCACCTGCTCCACCGCGGCGGCGAGTTCGGCTTCGCTGATGGTCGGCCGGGCGCGTTTGCGCATGGGTCTCCTCGGGGCGTTGCGCGGGTGGCTTGCGGGACAGGCTTGTCCTCCGGGGAAGGGGTCCCCCTCCCCGCCGAGGGCATCGGGCGGGTCACAGCAGCGGCTTCGTCACCCGCACGATCACGTTGCCCGGGTCCAGGTCGATCGCCTGGTTGGTCGGGTTCCAGAGGCGCACGGTAACCGTGGCCGGCGGCGGGCTGGTGGCGCTGACCTGACCGAGGAAGAGCAGCGTCGTCGCCTTGTCGAAGCCAACGGCGACGGTGTCGCCCGGCGCCGCGTCGGGAACCGGCACGCCCAAACTCGCCGTGCCGCCACTGGCGACGTTCGGCGGATCCCAGGTGGCGATTGCCGTCAGCTCCCGCCGGCCCCAGCGCCGGCCGCCGCCGTACAGCACGGAGGGCGCCTGGTCCGCCGCGCAGAACAGGCGGAGCGAATTGAGCTCGGCCGCGGCGGTGCTGCCGCGCACGCCGATCGCCGCGTAGCGGCAGGCGGCATTCAGCGTGACGCGCTGCAGCCAGTTCAGCGCAAAGCCGCCCGAGAGGTCGTCGAGATCGGCATTCCCCTCCCACCAGAAGGAGGGCGAGCCCTTCCACGCCACGTTCATGTTGGACATCAGCAGCGGCGCCGCGTCCGTCAGCACGTTCTCCGAACCATCGAACTGCATCACCACGGGGCGCAGGTTCACGCCCTCCGCGGCCAGGAAGAACTCCCGGCAGCGTCGGGCATCCACGACGAAGGCGAGGGCCCGGGAAGTCGGCAGCGTCACGCTGTTCGTGTTCAGGCCGATATCGGGCAGGCCCGGGAAGCAGAGGCCGTTGAGCGTCGAGGGCGACCCGGAGGGGTTGGAGGAGAGCATCGCCATCGCCTCGAAGCCGGTGTCCGTGGCATTCCAGCGGAAGGCGCGCGCGCGGACATTGCCGGCATCGGCGACGAGGCGCGGGGTGCCGGTGGCCGCCGCCGCCTGGTGCCGGGCGATGACGGTGCCGCCGGCGCGCGTGGCGGAGCCCGTGTAATCCACCGCACAGCCCTGGTAGCCATAGGTGCCGACGTAGCTCACCTCATAGACGCAGTCATTGGCGCCGCCGGTGTGCCGCGCGACGAAGGGCGAGCACTGCTCCATGCGGATGCCGAGCGCGGTGATGCCGCGGGCGTCGTCGACATCCACCAGGAAGGGGATGGCGTCCACCGTCCCCGGCGTGCCGTGGCGCTGCAGCTCGAAGGCCGGGCCCAGGAAAAGGTGCGCGTTGTGCAGCGTGTAGGCCCCGGGCTCCGCCGAGAAGCGCACGCCGAAGCGCGGCCTGCCCGGATTGGTGCCGGAGGAGCAGGCGAAATGCCCGCCATGGTGCCGCAGGCTGTTCATCCAGGCGCTGGCGGTCAGCGTCCGCAGGTCGAGGCCGATGGCGTTGTCGGTGAGCCGGCCGTAGTGCAGGTCGCTGTCCTCGCTGCCGCGCGCATCGCCCACCACCTGCACGCCGATGGTGAACCGCTCCGCCCGCACCACCTGCACCACGCAGGCATCGAGGTTGCGCAGCCGGATGCCGATATCGGCCTCGGAGGACCAGTCGCTCTGCTGGTTGCGCAGCACGGCGAGGCCGAGATAGCGCTTGGCCTGATTGTCCACCGCGCCGCCATCTCCGAGAGTGAGCGCGGCCTGACCTGCCGGCCCGTCATAGAGGATGGCGCCGCGCATGAGGAGGCCGGCCGCCGCCCCCGGCAGGGTGAGCGGCATGGTGGTGCGGAAGGTGCCCTCGCCGATCTCCAGCATGCGCGCGGCCGCGGCGGCGGCGTTCATTGCCGCCTGCAGCGCCGGGCCGTCATCCGTCGCGCCGTTGCCCACCGCGCCGAAGTCGCGCGCCGAGATACGCTCGGCGAGCTTGTCCTCGACGGTGCGCGGGATGCCGCCCGGATAGGGCAGGGTGATGGTGCCGCCGCGGTCGAACACCGTGACGTCGCCCACGCTGTCGAAGCCGAGCAGCCGGTTCGCCCGCGCGCTCCGCAGCGGCAGCAGCGAGAGCGCACCCACCTCCGAGGGGTCGAGGCGGAGGGTGGTGGAGAGGTCGTCCTTCACCTCCTGCAGCGCGGCGACCTGGTAGTCCAGCTCGTCGTTCAGCGTGTTGGCGCGGAGGATGCCGTTCTCCTGGAAGTCGGTGACGCGCTCCACCACCAGGTTGCGGCGCAGCACCACGCTGGTGCCACGTGGCGGGGGCACGGCGAAGGCGACGCTGCCGCCCCGGGTCTCGCCGGCCCCCGAGACGATGAAGCCGGCCGCCTGCAGCAGCCCGTCCAGCCGGACCTCGAGATCGGCGGCCTCGAAGATCGGGAAGGGGTAGGTGAAGGCGGTCTGGACGCCATCGGCCAGGTACTGCACGCGCGGCGCGATGTCGCCGATGCGGATATGGTCGCTCATCGGTCGCAAGGGCTCCGGAAGGGGGTGGGCCGGCGCGCGCCGGTCAATCGAGCAGACTGCGCGTAGCGTAGCCGAAGGTGCGGCCGCCGGAGAGCGCGGCGGCCAGCGTGTTGTCGGGCGCGAGCAGGCTCGGCCGCTGCGCGGCGAACTCTGCCTGCAGCACCTGGTCGCTGCCCTGCTGCAGGGAGGCGGCATCGCGCGCGAGGCCCGCCTGCAGCGCGGCGCCGCTGCCGGAATCGGGCGGCGCGCCGCCAGCCGCGAGCCGCGCCCGCGCCGAGGCCATGGTGCGCGCGAGCGCCTGCTGGCGCGCCGCCGCCTCCGCATTGCGCTGCGCCAGCAGCACCTGCTGCTGCGCCGCCTCCTGCTGCTGCTGGATCTGCACCTGCGCGGCATTCTGCGCGTTTGCGCTGCGCGCGCGCTGCAGGTTGCCGTAGAGCGAGGCGGCGGCGCCGGCGACGCTGGCGAGCGAGGTGAGGGCGCCCATCAGTCGGTGATCCTCATTTCCGTGGTCACGGAGAGCAGCGTCATCGGCAGCGGCGTCGCATCCTCGATCCGCCAGAGCGGCGCCGTCGCGTCGCGCTGCCACCCGATGCCGCGCAGCCGCACCTCGCCCGTGAAAGGCTGCGGCGCGGCGTCCAGCAGCGGCGTGTCCAGCCGCCGGAAGGGCACGGGCTGCGGCCCGTTGCCGAGGTCGACCGCGAGCGAGCTCGCCCCCAGCAGCCGGAAGGTCGCCGAGATGAGGCGGAGCGGCGCGGCGCGCACGCCGAGCGAGGTGGCGAGGTCGGGCGGCAGCGGCTCCACCCGGTGAGTGAAGGCAAGCCCGGCCTGCAGGCTGCGCGCGGGCGGCTCGACCGTAACGGCGCCGCCGAGGACGGTCGCGGTGCCCGCCGGCGCGCCATCGGCGACGATCGTCACCGGCTGCGTCTCCAGGTGGTCGAGGCCCGTCCAGCGGTCCTGCGGCGAGGCGGCGGTGCCGGTCAGCGCGGCATCGAGGCCGAGCATCTCGTCGAAACGCTCGAGCCGCCGCGTGCCGAAGCGCTGCACCACCGCCCAGACCGTGCCCTCGATCTCGGCGAGCGCCTCCACCGCGCCCGCCGTCTCCTGCCGCGTCCAGGCGGTGACCTGCTCGGCGCGGTAGAGCGTCAGCGTCGCGATGCTGCCATCGCCCATCGCGACGTGCAGCAGCCTCCGCCGTTGGTCATAGGCCATGGCGACCGGATCCCGCACCAGGTGGTGCGCGACCAGCGCCAGGTCGTTCGCCTGGTAGATCTGCTGCAGGTCGGTGTAGACGAACTCGTAGATGCTCGTGCCCGTGCGGGCCGCGAAGATGGTGGAGCCGTCCACGTCCACCGGCGCCACCTGGCGCGAGACGATGGAGCCGACGCGGGTCTGCGGGTTCAGCTGGATGTTGGCGGGCGTCAGCGGCGTGCCGCTGACCGCCCATTCGCCGCCCGAGGTGAAGACCTGCAGATGCACGCCGGAGAACAGGGCGCGGATCGCGTTCACCTGGTTCGCCACCAGGCCGAACTCGATCGCCTCGTCGTCCAGACCCTTGCCGAGGTCGAAGTTGAACAGGTCGTCCGACTGCGAGAGCCAGAGCCGGTTCGGCAGGTCGCGCGAGCCGCCGAGGGCGAGGCGGTTCTGGTGGAAGCAGAGCGTCACCGGCCAGCCATGCACAGGCGAGAAGGCGGCCTCGTCCCAGTCGGGCGTGGCCGAGGCGTCGGTCATCGGGTCGATCACCGCGGCGGTCGCCGAGCCGGGCGAGGCGACGCCGGTGACGAGCAGCCGCTTCGCCCGCAGCCGGAACTGCACTCCCGCATGGCCGGGCTGGAAGACCGGCGCCGAGGCGGTGAGCGTGACATTGCCCGTGGTGCCGCTCGCCACCAGGGTGACGGAGAGGTCGGCGAAGCGGTGGAAGGGCTGGTAGTAGAAGGACCAGGGCGCGATGGTCCAGGCGGTGTGGCTGCTGCGCGTCACGCGCTGCGGCACCATGTCGGGATGCGTCAGCAGCAGCGTGTCCGCGCTCTGCGTGTAGGCAAGCTGCGGCAGCATCGCCGCGGTCCAGGGCGCGGGGAAGCGCGCCACCTCGCCATCGCCGATGAAGACGCGGAGCTCGCCATCGGTCAGCACCAGCAGGTAGGTCTGCTCGGTGTTGAACTCGAAGGCGATGAGGCGCGCCGGGCCGGGCAGCGCGGCGACGTGGCGGAGGCCAGGGCGGCGGACCACCCCGCCGGTCGGCTGGATGAGGACGTTGCGCAGCGCGCGGGCGCCATTCGCCCAGGCGCGCAGGTCGGGCCGGCCGAGCAGCTCGGGCGCCACCTCGCCCGCCGTGAAGCTGGTCTTGAGCGTCCGGAGCAGCGCCATGGCTAGCCCCTTGCGGTCAGCAGCGGGAAGTCGCCGAGGGCGCGCGGCGTCGCCTGCTGGCTGTCGACGAGGCGGGCCGCGCGGAACTCGAGATCCGCCTGGCGGAACAGCAGGTTGGCACGCTGGTCGTTCTCGGTCAGCGGCAGGCAGAACTCGGCGGCGAGCCGGTTCACCAGGGCGGCGGCGAAGAAGGGCGGGAAGGTGCTCTCGTCCGGGCGGAAGATGTAGGCGAGGCTCACCTGCTCGGAGCTGGCGAAGAGCCGGCCTTCCAGGATGCGGTACGGGATGCCGCTGCTGCGGTCCGGCGCGCCGGCGGAGAGCACGCGGAGCAGCCCGGCCGGCAGCTGGAAGGCGTGGGCGAAGTCGGCGACGGGAGTTGCGGCGAGGCGCGGCAGCGTCGCCTGGCCCGTCGCGAAGCTCCAGGGATGGGCGGCGAGCAGCGCGTCGCGGATGCCGGGGTAGAGGTTGGCCGCGACCTCCGCCTCGGCGGTGCCCTCTTCGAGCGAGGCGATGGGCTGCGCGCCGAGCTTGAGCAGCGCGCGCGAGCAGAGCGCGAGGGCGGAGAGGGCCATCGGGAACTCCGGTGAGGCGGACGGGGATGCCCCGCCCCGCGGGGGCGGGGCGGGGCGGACCGGGCGCGGGCTATTCCTTGCAGCGCATCCGCACGATGCCGGCATTGTCCACCAGCACCGCGCCCTGGCTCATCATGGTGTTGACGAACCAGGCGGCGCGGTCGCCGTGCCAGGTGATGTCCGCCGTGATCTCGCTGGCCGCGGCGTGGGCGACGGCGGTCTTGTGGTAGAAGTAGCAGTAGCGGACCCCGGCCGTGGCGTTGAAGGTCAGGCCGCTGTGCGGGATCCAGGTGGCGCCGAGCCAGCGCTTCGCCTGGGTGCCCTTCCAGGGCAGGTCCTCGTCGCCGACATACTGCGCGTTGGCGAACTCCTGCAGGGTCAGCAGCTCGCTCCACTGGCGCCAGCCGACGACCGCGTAGCGCATGCCGTCGTCCGGCACGTCCGCCGCGCCCAGCATCTCGAAGGCGAGCAGCACCTTCTCGCGCGTCAGCCCGTCGGCGTCCGTGGTGCCGCTCGCGGTGCCGATGGCCTCGGCCGATGCGGCGTCGAGCGCGGCGATGACCAGCTCGTCGGTCTTGCGGCCGAGCGCGTAGGCGCCGGCGTTCGCCACCACCGCGCGCTCGTCGTGGTTGACCTTCAGCTCGTCGAAGCGGTCGATCCAGTCGCCGGCGTAGTGGTCCTGCAGGAAGCACTCGACCGCGGTGTGGTCGAGGTTCATCACCGGCACCAGGCCGTTGCGCGACTTGGTCTCCGCGGTGCCGCGGCCGACCTTCTGGAACACGGTGGAGGCGCCGCGGATATCGGTCTTGCTGCGCACGGTCGGGCGCAGCTTGGAGCCCTGGCGCTGGTAGGCCTCCTGCACCTCGGCCTGGTACTGCTTGACGAAGGCCTGGTCGATGGACGCGGACATGCTCGCGGCACTCCTTGCGTTCGGGTGGCAATGGGGTCGGGCCGCGC
>DASQVL010000069.1:0-3368 GCA_035640795.1 Crenalkalicoccus sp.
ATGCGCGCGGCGGCGCCGTCGTGCGCTTGCGCGAGGACGGCGATGGGACGATCCTGACCTATGAGGTCGAGGCGCAGATCAGCGGCAAGCTGGCGCAGTTGGGCGGCCGCATGATCGACGCGACAGCGAAGTCGATGTCGACGGCCTTCTTCAAGAAGCTCGCCGCCGAGATCGATGCCCGTCGGCATGGCACCGGCGGGGCGCCGGCCGAGGCCGTTCCCGCGAAGGCCGGCGCCGGCCGAGCCGGCCCGGCCGCAGTACCCTCAGCAGCACCCCCGGAACATCCGCCGTCACCGGTCTATGCGCCGCCTCACGGTTATCCTCCGCCCCCTGTGCCAGCCCAGGGCGGCCGACTTCAGCCCGTCTCGATCATCCTGCTGGTCGTCCTGCTTATCGTCGGATGGTATCTTTCGGGCGGATCTGCCGAACGCGGTGTACACCTCCTCGCCGGACAGAATGTCTCTCCGGATTTCGTCGGCGCGGTTCAACTTCTGACGATACTCGCGATCGGCTATCTGTTGGGACGGTCATCGAAATGACCCAGTGCCCACTTTCATCGAAGACGGCAGCTTCGCGCCCATGCCGGTCATCTCCGCGCCGCGGGTGGCCTGCCGGAAGCAGACATAGCCTTCGAACACCAGGCTGACCGAGATGGGTGGCAAGCAGCCCTTCGCCAGCGCCACGGCCAACGGCGAGGTTGCGCCGTTTGCGGACACTCGCCGACCCGCGCTGCCAGGGGCGAGGTTAAGTGCGAATAGCCCACATCGAGCCACAGGCATGCTTTTACAGCGCAGCTCTCTTGTTGAGGGCGATCAAGAGCAGGCCAGATCAGCGCTCAGACTTGGTTTCACGCGGCCTTGGAATTTCGCCGGATCGTCAGCGGCGGCTGGCCGATCGTTCTCAGGAAAGCGCGGCGCATGCGCTCGCGGTTGACCGTGACCCTCGTGCAAAGCGATCGCCGCACCGTTAGCGTCGCCGGCTTTCCCCTCTCCGCCTGGGCTTTTGCGCTGCGGATCTGGGCCGCCATGATGGTGGCGTTGTACGCGGCGTTCTGGCTGCAGCTCGAGAACGCCTCGTCTGCCGCGATCACGGTCGGCATTCTGGCTCTGCAGACGCGGGGGCAGGCCTACCAAAAGGCCGCATAGAGTCCGTGGCAGGCGGAAGTTTGATGCGCGGCGCCGGCATCGAAGGCCCGCGGGTTTTCACCGCACGGCGGGCCCCGAGCTCAAGTTGACAATGCCGTTGGGCGGAAAGCGGCTATTCCGGCTTGATCCCGGCACTTCGCGCGATCTCCCGCCAAGTCGCGAGTTCCGCGCGGATGCGCGACGCGAGTTCTTGCGGCCCGATGTAATCCGGCACCGCGCCCTGCGTGGCGAGCTTGGCGCGGGCGTCGGCGGTATTGGCGAATGCCTCCAGGTCGCGCGACATGCGCGCAACCAGCGCGGGCGGCGTCCCGGCCGGCGACATGACGCCGAACCACAAGCCGGAGTCCGGCACCGGGCGGCCCAGCTCCGCCATGGTCGGCACCTCTGGCAGGTCCGGCGCGCGCTTCGGCCCGAGCACGGCGAGCGGCCGGATGAGCCCCGATTGGAGCGGGCCCACCAAGCCCGCGATGCCATGCGACAGCAGCGGCACGCGGCCGCCCGCCACGTCCTGCATCAGGGGCGCGGTGCCGCGGTAGGGCACGTGGGTCAGCGACACGCCGAGCGCCCGGCACACCGTCTCCCCGCCGAAATGCCCGGTGCCGCCCACGCCGGTCGTGCCGTAGGCCAAGGTGTCGGGCGCGGCGCGGGCCGAGGCGGCCACCGCTTCCAGGTCGCGCCAGGGCTGGTTCGCGGCGCACCAGAAGAGGTTGGGCGCGGTGCAGAAGGTGCCCACCGGAGAGAAGCTGTCGGGCAGGCCGTAGGGCAGGCTGGGGTGCACCGCCGCGTTCAGCACGATGGAATTCACCGCCAGGAGGAGGGTCAGCCCGTCCGGCGCGGCGCGCGCGACCGCCTCCGCCGCGACGGAGGAGGCCGCGCCGGGGCGGTTCTCGACCACCACCGTCTGTCCCCAGGCCGCCTGGAGGCCGCCTGCGGCCAAGCGGCCGATGAAATCGGTTGGCCCGCCGGGCGGGTAGCCGACCAGCAGTCGCACTGGGCGGTCGGGCCAGGGCGTCTGGGCGCGGCCGACGGCCGGCAAGGCGAGCAAGCCCGGGAGGGCCAGCGTCGCCCGGCGCGTCGCCGCGACGGCGGCGGTGGCGGCGGTGTTCATGCCCGTTTTCCTCCCCACCTCGACGGTCGCCAAGAGCGTTGCCGCGCAGGTCTCCCCCGGGCCGCCATCGCCCGCCGCCCCGGCTCAGCGCCGGTAGTCGGCGCCCTTCCGGTCCACCGTGCGCACCAGGCCCTCGAACTCCATCAGGCCGTAGTCCGGCGTGCCGCGCAGCTTCTTCATGCGCGCCGCCGCCTTCCGCACCACCTCCTCGGTGACCATCACCGGCGGCTCGCCCATCATCCGCGCCATCACCTCCAGTTCGCAGGCGCGCTCCAGCATGTAGAGCCGCATCAACGCCCCGTGCACGGTCTCGCCCCAGGTGAGGAGGCCATGGTTGAGCAGCACGACGCAGCTACCCTTGGCGCAGGTCGCGCCTAGCGCGTCGCACTCCTCCTGGCTCGCCGGCACGCCGTATTCGTGGTAGGCCACATCGTCGAGCACGTGCAGCGCGTCCTGGCTGATCGGGCGCAGCCCGTCGCGCAGCAGCGACAGCCCGGCGCCGGCGCGGGTGTGGGTGTGCAGCACGCACATCGCCTCCGGCCGCGCCTTGTAGACGCCGCTGTGGATGGTGAACCCCGCCGCGTTGAACCGGCCCTGGTCCCCGACGACGTTGCCCGCGAGGTCCATTTTGACCAGGCTCGACGCGGTGATCTCGTCGAACATCTCGCCGTAGCGATTGATCAGGAAGTGGTCCGGCTCGCCGGGCACGCGCGCCGACATGTGCGTGTTGATGAGGTCGGTCCAGCCGAGGTGGTGGACGACGTGGTAGAGCGCGGCGAGGTCGCAGCGCGTGCGCCACTCGGCGTCCGGCGCCGCCGCGGGGTCTTGCTTCAGGGCTGCCGACATGGGTCCTCTTCCTCTCGCGTCTGGCGGGCGGTCGGCGGTTCCGGGCCGCGCCGCGCGTCCGCTCCCCTGCCGCGTCCACCGTCGCACGGCCCGCGCGCCTTGGCCACGCCCGGCCGCCGCCGGTCCTGGCCCGACGCGCCGCGCGGCTTGCTACCTGGTACCCGGCGGAGCATTGGTGTGCATCATGCTGCGCATCCGATCGATCTCCCAGCTTGCGGCACTCACGCTGCTGGGCGCCTGCGCTTCCCGCACCCCGGAGGCCTTCGAGT
>DASQVL010000070.1:0-2969 GCA_035640795.1 Crenalkalicoccus sp.
TGCCATCCTCAAGCACCAGCCCGTCGCCCTCCCGCAGCACCGCAGCCTCGGGCAGATCGAGCAGGAAGGCGAGGCCGCCATCGGCCAGGTAGCGGCGGCGACGGCGGTGGCGCTCATCGTAGTCGAGCGTGACGGCGTCGCGCGCCGCCTCAGGCGGCCAGCTGCCGGCGGGGCGGATCGTGGTCGCGCGGGGCAGCGCCTCGCTCACGCCGCCGCGTCCTGCGGGCCCGGCAGGCGGGGTGGCGCCGGCAGCGGGTTGCGCCGGCGCTCCTTGATGGCGGCGACCGCCTCCACCTGGCCGAGCAAGTCGTGCACCGCCGCGCGCTCCTCATGCGTCAGATCGTCGCGCTGCAGCAGGGCGGTGCGGTGGACGAGCACCGCCAGCGTATCGGCGATGCGGCCGATCTGCCTTCCGTAGCTGCCGACCTCCTCCAGGATCTGGCGCTCCAGCGGCGGGTCCGGCGACCGGCCGACGGTGATGTTCACCAGGCCGAGCTGGCTGCCACGGAAGTTGTTCCACCAGGTCCAGGGATTGATCGTCTGGTTGACATCGCCGGAAAGCGGCAGCTCCACATTCTGCATCGCGGCCCTCCTGAGAACAGGAATTCAGAACAGGAAGTAGCGCTGCGCCATCGGCAGCACGCGCGCCGGCTCGCAGACCAGCAGCGCGCCGTCGGCGCGCACCTCGTAGGTCTCGGCATCCACCTCGATCCGCGGCAGCGTGTCGTTCAGTACCATGTCACGCTTGCCGATCCCGCCCCGCGTATTCGCGACCGGAAGCAGCGCGCGGGAGAGGCCGAGCCGCGGGCCGATCCCCTCCGCCAGCGCGGCGCCCGAGACGAAGGTGACGGCGGAAGCCGGCATGGCGCGGCCGAAGCCGGCGAACATCGGCCGGTAATGCACCGGCTGCGGCGTCGGGATGGACGCGTTGGGGTCGCCCATCGGCGCCATGGCGATGCTGCCACATTTCAGCACGAGATCAGGCTTCACCCCGAAGAAGGCCGGCTGCCACAGCACCAGGTCGGCGAGCTTGCCCGCCTCCACGCTGCCGACATGCGCGGCCACGCCCTGCGCGATGGCCGGGTTGATCGTGTACTTGGCCACATAGCGCCGCGCGCGGAGATTGTCGTTCGCCTCCGCCTCCCCGGGCAGCTTGCCGCGCTGCTGCTTCATCTTGTGCGCGGTCTGCCAGGTGCGGAGGATGACCTCCCCCACCCGGCCCATGGCCTGGCTGTCGGAGGACATCATGGAGATGGCGCCGAGGTCGTGCAGGATATCCTCCGCCGCGATGGTCTCGCGGCGGATGCGGCTCTCGGCGAACGCCACGTCCTCCGGGATGCGCGGGTCGAGATGATGGCAGACCATGAGCATGTCGAGATGCTCGTCCACCGTGTTCGCCGTGTAGGGCATCGTGGGGTTCGTGCTGCTCGGCAGCACGTTCGGCTCGCCCACCAGCCGCAATATGTCGGGCGCGTGGCCGCCGCCCGCGCCTTCCGTGTGGAAGGCCTGGATGGTGCGGCCGCGGATGGCGGCGATGGTGCTCTCGACGAAGCCGCTCTCGTTCAGGGTGTCGGTGTGGATCGCGACCTGCACGTCCATGGCGTCCGCGACGGCCAGGCAGGTGTCGATGGCCTTGGGCGTGGTGCCCCAGTCTTCGTGCAGCTTCAGGCCGCAGGCGCCGGCCAGGATCATGTCCTCGAGCGCAGCGGGCTGCGCGGCGTTGCCCTTGCCGAGAAAGCCGAGATTGACCGGCAGCCCCTCCGCCGCCTGCAGCATGCGGGCGAGGTGCCACGGGCCCGGCGTGCAGGTGGTGGCGAGCGTGCCGTGCGCCGGCCCGGTGCCGCCGCCGAACATCGTCGTGATGCCGGAAGCCAACGCCTCCTCCACCTGCTGGGGGCAGATGAAGTGGATGTGCGGGTCGATGCCGCCCGCGGTCAGGATGCGGCCTTCGCCGGCGATGATCTCCGTCCCCGGCCCGATGACGATGCTGACCCCCGGCTGGATGTCCGGGTTGCCTGCCTTGCCGATCGCCGCGATGCGCCCGTCTTTCAGGCCCAGATCCGCCTTCACCACGCCCCAGTGGTCGAGGATGAGCGCGTTGGTGATGACAGTGTCCATCGCCCCGGCCGAGCGCGTCGCCTGGCCCTGGCCCATGCCGTCGCGGATCACCTTGCCGCCGCCGAACTTCACCTCCTCGCCATAGGTGGTGAAGTCGCGCTCCACCTCGATGATGAGGTCGGTGTCGGCGAGCCGCACGCGGTCGCCGGTGGTCGGCCCGTACATGCCGGCATAGGCGCTGCGGGAAATCCGCGCGGGCATCAGGCCGGGCCCTCCGTCTCGCCGCGGAAGCCATGCACCACCCGCGCGCCGGCGTAGGTGACGAGGCGCACGCTGCGCACCTGCCCCGGCTCGAAGCGCACCGCGGTGCCCGCGGGGATGTCGAGCCGGCGGCCGCGCGCCGCCGCGCGGTCGAAGGCAAGCGCCGGGTTGGTTTCGGCGAAGTGGTAGTGGCTGCCGACCTGCACGGGACGGTCGCCGGTATTCGCCACCTCCAGCTCCACCGCGTCCCGCCCGGCATTCAGCTCGATCTCGCCGGGGGCGGGGAAGACCTCGCCCGGGATCATCTGCTGGCAATCCGACTCGCGCACCGCTCCTCGCCGCGGGGCTCCGCCACCGGACGGATCGGCGCGTGGATGGTGACGAGCTTCGTGCCGTCGGGAAAGGTCGCCTCCACCTGCACCTCGGCGATCATCTCGGCGACGCCCTCCATGACCTGCGCCCGGGTCAGCACGCCGGCGCCGTCGCGCATCAGCTCCGCCACAGTACGGCCGTCCCGCGCGCCTTCGACCACGAAGTCGCTGATCAGCGCCACCGCCTCCGGATGGTTCAGCTTCACGCCGCGTTCCAGCCGCCGGCGCGCCACCTGGGCGGCCATGGCGATCAGCAGCTTGTCCTTCTCGCGCGGCGTC
>DASQVL010000071.1:0-5920 GCA_035640795.1 Crenalkalicoccus sp.
CCATGCGAGCCGCCCGTCGAGGAACGTCTCCATCTCGGGCGCGAGCGAAACGTTCCTGGTCTTCCCGGCGGCCATTCACCGAGGACATGGGGGGCGCGCCCCTGTGTCAATCAATGATACGCAGGGCGAGGTAATTCGACAGGGTCTGGCACCTAGCCTGATACGGCTCGAGGAGCCGCGGGATGCCAGCGCATGCTGCGCCGTCCGTCAGGCCCGTCCCGTCAGGCCCGTCGCGGCCTCGCCGGCCACGCAGGTCAGAACCCGATGACTTCGGTATTACTGCCTCACGGTCACATGCCGACCGGCAAGATGCCCATCTGGCGGCGGTTGCAGACGGAGGGGCCGTCCCCACCTTGCCGCTACCGATCGGCCCGGCCCTGGCCGGCCAGCGGTTCCCGCTTCCGGGACACCGAACGCTTGCCGCTGTCGCTGCGGCTCGCATCGAAGGGCATGCGCCATGGCCCAGCAGGCGAAGGGCGAGGCCGTCGAGCCTCGGCCCCTCCAGGAGTTCGCCGAATCGCGGACCGGTCCGGCCCTCCCGAGCGATACGGTCTGGCCAGATGGCTCGGCGCCGCAGGATCTCGCGCCCGAGCACAGTGAGGCGCCCCGTCCGCCCCCGCGCGAGCCGGAGGGGGCAGGGGAGCACGGCACCGCCCGACACCGCCCTGGCCTCCTGCACCGGCATCCCTTCGCCGCGGCGATCGCGACGGTCCTGTTCGCCTTGCTTGCGGCCGGCGGCTACCTCTACTGGAACTACGCTGGGCATTTCGAATCGACGGACGACGCCTTCATCGCGGCGCGCCAGTTCGCCGTCGCCCCAAGGGTGGCGGGCAACATCACCACCGTCCCGGTGACCGACAACCAGCACGTCGCCGCCGGCGGCCTCATCGCCAGGATCGACGATCGCGACTACCGCGTCGCGCTGGAGCAGGCGCAGGCGCAGGTGGCATCCGCCCAGGCCAACATCCAGTACATCGATGCGCAGATCGCCGTCCAGGAGGCCCAGGTTGCGGAGAACGAGGCGCAGGTCGCGCAGGCGCAGGCGACGCTCGTCTTCGCCCAGCAGCAGGCCGCGCGCTATGCGTCGCTCGCCCAGCGCGGCGCCGTCAGCGTGCAGGACAACCAGCAGTCCGCCACGTCACTCCGCCAGCAGGAGGCGTCGCTCAACTCCGCAAGAGCAGCGCTGGAGGTCGCAGGACGACAGATCGCGGTCCTCAAGGCGCAGCGCGCCGTCGCGGACGCGAACCTTGCGCAGGCGAGCGCCCAGCGCGACCAGGCCGCGCTCAACCTGTCCTACACGACAATAACCGCCGCGCAGCCAGGGCACATCGTCGCCCTTTCCGCCGCCGTCGGCGAGTACGTCGCGGCCGGTACGAGCCTCAGCATGTTCGTCCCCGACCCGATCTGGGTGACCGCGAACTTCAAGGAGACACAGATCGACGCCATGCGGCCGGGCCAGAAGGTGACGATGCGAATCGACGCCTATCCGGAGCGTGTCATCGATGGGCATGTCGCCAGCATCCAGCCCGGGTCCGGCACCGCCTTCTCGCTGCTGCCCGCCGAGAACGCCACCGGCAACTACGTCAAGATCACGCAGCGCGTGCCGGTGAAGATCATCATGGACAACCCGCCGGAGGACGTCGCGCTGGGGCCGGGGATGTCGGTGGTGCCGACGCTCCGGGTCGATCCAGCGCCCTCGCTCTACGAGCGGCTGACGGCCTGGCTGTGAGCGCCGGCACCGGGGCAGGCGAGCGCCCCGCCGCGAGCGGTGCCGCCTCCAGCCCATGGCTGATCGCCATCGTCGTGGCGACGGCGAGCTTCATGGAGGTGCTCGACACCACCATCGCCAATGTCGCGCTGCCCTACATCGCCGGCGGCATGGGGGTGAGCGAGGACGAGGCCTCCTGGTCGGTGACGACCTACCTGGTCGCCAACGCCGTCATCCTCACGGCCAGCAGCTTCCTGGCCCGGCGGCTCGGCCGCAAGGCCTTCTTCCAGCTCTGCCTCGGGCTGTTCACCCTGAGTTCCGTGCTGTGCGCGTTTTCCTGGGATCTGCAATCCCTGCTGCTGTTCCGGATCCTGCAGGGCCTCGGGGGTGGCGGCATGGTGCCCGTGGCGCAATCGATCCTGGCGGACGCCTTCCCCCCGGCGAAGCGCGGCCAGGCCTTCGCCCTGTTCGGCGTGGCGGTCGTCGTCGCGCCGGTGGTCGGGCCGACGCTCGGCGGCTGGCTGTCCTATACCTACTCCTGGCACTGGGCCTTCCTGATCAATGCGCCGGTCGGCCTGCTCTCGATCGCGCTCATCGCGCTGCTCCTGCGCGAGCCCCGGCTCTCCGCCGAGGGGCGGCAGCGGCGGCGGGAGCGCCGGTTCGATCGCCTCGGCTTCGTGCTGGTTGCGACCTTCCTCGGGGCGCTGGAGGTCGTGCTCGACCGGGGCCTGGTGGATGACTGGTCCGGCTCGTCCTTCATCACCACCGTCGCGATCGTGAGCGGCTTCGCCTTCGTGCTGATGATCCCCTGGGAGGCCACACGCCGCGATCCCTTGGTCGACGTCCGGATGTTGGCCACGCGCCAGTTCGGCGCCTGCTTCGTGGTCATGCTGGCGACCGGTGCGATCCTGCTCGCGACCACGCAGTTCCTGCCTCAACTGGTGCAGGAGCGGTTCGGCTACACGGCGACCTGGGCCGGCCTCGTGCTGTCGCCGGGTGGTGTCGTCACCATGGTGATGATGCTCGTCATCGGCCGGATCTCGGGCAAGGTCCAGCCCAAATACCTCATCGCAATGGGGGCGGTGATCGTCGCGCTCTCGATGTACGACCTCACCAATGTCTACGGCGATCTCGACTTCTGGTTCTTCGCGGACTCGCGCATGCTGCTCGGCCTCGGGCTGCCGCTGGTCTTCATCCCGATCATGGCCGCATCCTATGACGGCATTCCCCAAAGCAGGACGGACATGGCTTCGGCGCTGATGAATGTGGCGCGCAACACCGGCGGCTCGATCGGCATTTCGATCTCCAACAACGTGCTGGCGCATCGGGAGCAGTTCCACCAGGCCCGGCTCGTCGGGCAGGTGATCCCGTCGAACCCGCAGTACCAGGAGACGCTGCGGCAGGTGACGCAGTACTTCCTCGCCCACGGCAGTTTGCCGGCGGACGCGCGGCGGCAGGCATTTGAGTGGATCGGGCAGCAGGTGCAGACCCAGGCCGCTTTCCTGGCCTACATGGACGTCTTCTGGGTGCTGATGCTGATCTCCCTCGCGGCCGTGCCGCTCGCGCTCGCGCTGCGCAGCGTCAAGCTGGGGGGCGCCGCCCCGGTCGGGCATTGAACGCTGTCATGCCGGAGGTCGAAGTCCCGCCCCGGCGCCACCGGAAGGATCTGCAGCACGTGGCGGACTCGCCGCCCGGCGCGACGTCCGGCCGGCGCCGTCCCGACGAATTTGACGGCTGTCAGGGCCGGGCCGGGCCGGCCGGTCCATGTTCCCGCAGCAGACGCTGAGGGGACGCGGCATGGGTGTTCCGGCCCTCGATCTGACCGCCCTGGACCACTACACGCCGGAGTTCCGCGACCGCGTCCTGGCCCGGCTGCAGGGCAGCGCCGCCATGGGGTACGAGATCCTCAGCCCCGAGGAGTTGCGGGTGCTCGCCAAGCTGGAATCACCGGAGGAGCCCGTCTTCAGCCTCTATCTGCAGCTCGGCCCCGACCGCCGGGCGGGCTCCGGCTGGCGCTCCGCCTTCCACAGCCTGCGCCACACGACGCTCGAGCCGGTCAGGGGCCGGCGCCGGCGCGAGGCGCTGCAGGCGATCTTCGAGCGCATCGGCGCCACGCTCGAGGACTCGCTCCCCGCGCTCGGGCGCGGCGCCGCCTTCTTCTCCTGCCGGGCGCTCGGGCTGTGGCAGAAGGTCAGCTTCGCGCTGCCGCTGCCCGATGCCGTGCACCTTGAGCCGCGGCCCTACATCCGGCCGCTGGTCCGGACGATGGACGAACACGACCGCTTCCTGGTTGTCCTGCTGTCGCAAGGCCTGAGTCGCTTCTTCCTCAGCCAGATCGGCCAGTTGCGGGAGGTGCTGCAGGTGACGCATCCGCCGGCGCAGCGGGCGGCGAAGCCGCATGGCGCCTTCGATCCGACGGACCAGGCGGTCGAGGAGATGGAGGACCACGCCGCGCGGCTCCTCGCGCATGTCACGGTCCTCGCCGCGACCGAGACCCAGGCGCCCCACCTGCTGCTGTCGGAGGCGCCGCGGCTGCATGCGACCGTCAGGCGGCACCTCCCGAAGGAGGTCGCGCAGCGCATCGGCGGCAGCTTCTCGGTGGAACTCCATTCCGGCCCGGCAGAGGTCGCCGCCGCCGCCGAGGCGCCGCAGCGCGCGGTCGAGGCCCGGGAGGAGGCCGCCACGGTGCAGCGCGTGGTGGATGCCGGGCCGCGGGGCTCCGCCTGGGGCGAGCGGCCGACGCTCGATGCCCTGCGCGACGGGCGGGTGATGACGCTCATCATGGACGATACGGTCCACCGTCCGGGCATGCTGTGCCGCGACTGCACCAGCCTCTGGACGGGGCGGATCGAGAGCTGCCCATTCTGCGGCAGCGCCGCGCTGGAGCCGGTTCCCGACATCCTGGATCTGGCGCTGGAGCGTGCGCTTCTCGAGCGCTGCGGGCTGGAACTGGTGCGGAGCGAGGCGGCGCGCCGGCTGCTCGCCCGGCCCGGGCAGATGGCCGCGCTGTTCCGGTGACGCGTGCCGGAGCACCCTTTCGCCGACAGCGAGCGCCACGAGGTCGTCCCGATCCCGCCGGGCCCGAGGACGGTCGGCAGCCGGTCGCGGCCGAGCCGCTGGGCGCTCGACCCTCGGGCTCGGTGGCCTCGCTGATCGTCACCTCGGCGACGAAGCTCCAGCAGGCCGCGGAAATTCGCGGCCAACCGTTTATTTGAGGGGCGGTAGCGGTGGCTGAGTGGTCCTGATCGGGCCGCCCTGCGGGATTTCGGCGGGTTTCGGCCGGAACTTACCGCGGCTGGGCAGGCTTCGGGTGTCTTGCCGTGGAAGTCCCGCTCTCCGTTGCGCTGTCCGGGGCCGACGCCACGCGGCAGGTACTCGAGGCCAGCGCCTCGCCGCCCCTGCAAACCGGCTCTTCGGAAGTGGCCTTGCGGAAGGTCAGTAGATCAGTTTGGCGAGGGTAAACTCGACCGCGACGAGGAAGGCACCGACAACCGTGACGAGGAAGGAACCGACATAGGTTAGCACCAGCAGGCCCGTCAGCCCGTCCCGCCACCGTTCGGTGAGACCAAGACGACCGCGCAACATCACCGTCCTCCCGCTTGGCATCTGGCCTGCGGGATCAGCGACGTGCCGGTGCCACTGGCGTGGATTTGGAGGGGGCACGGGTCAAGATCGGCATTGCGGTCTGCCGTCCCATCGCCGCCGGACCGTTCATGCAGGTCGTAGCAGACTCCGTGATAAGCAGCCCCGTACATCGCCAAGCCGGTGACGACGGAATGCCGCAGCTCCCGCAAGCAGCAGGACAGCGCGGCGTCCACGAGCAGTAGTCCCCGCGTTGCGAGCGCGCCGACGACCGCTCCGGCAGTGGTCTCATGCCGACGGCCTGCGCCAGGCATCGTCAGCACCTGGAGCGACGTGGACCCTCCCGCCTCGCCGGAACGGAAGGTTGCCGGTGGCGTGGTTGGCATTGTGTGGGTCTCCACCAGGTCGATGCCGGGTGGATGCTGCTGGGGCGCGATTTCAGGATGGTGACGCGGTGGGCAGACTAGGTTACGATGGTGACCTTGCAACTCCGGCATGCGTGCATTCGCGCGTCGCTGAACCGCGCCGCGTTTGCCGGCAACCCTAATCGCGTCGCAGGTTGGGCGCGGTTGTCTGACCCATTGGCGATCATGGCGTTGAGGGTGACGAGCAGCTTGCGTGCGGCGGCGG
>DASQVL010000072.1:0-6579 GCA_035640795.1 Crenalkalicoccus sp.
TGTACGCCGCGGCTTCGATCTGCCGCCCACAGGATCATGCTTCTCGAGGGTGGCCAGGCCGCGCCGGGCCCATGCGTGCTTCATCGTCCGATGTAGATGCCTACGGGACGCGCGAATGCGCCGGAGCGACGGCCGCATGATCTCTCTCTTCGCGCGGCCATGGCGTGCTGGGCGCCCTGCAGTCGACGTGGCGCGAAGAGATCAGCGCAGGGGGAAGCTCGTCCGGGTTTGGTTTGCGCTCGGTTGAGCGGGGCGCTGCCTTGGCAACCTCGGGGCGCGCTGTGCGTTCCAGCGCCGAGTTCGCTTCGCTTGCGGTTCGGGTTGCCCTTGTATAGCTTTCGCTAGGCATATCGGGAGCAAACATGCCGGCTAGAATGTGTCTGGGCCTGGGTCCGGGCCAGGGGGCAAACGTCTGTCGGCCCCTGCGGCACCGCGGCCGGTGAGGGGATCCGGGGAGGCGGGAACGCCCGAGCGGCCCGCCAAGGCCTCGACAGGGATCGCCGGCCTGGACGACGTGCTGGCCGGCGGTCTGGCGCGTGGTCGCGTCTACCTGCTCGAGGGCAGTCCCGGCACCGGCAAGACGACGGTCGCGCTGCAATTCCTGCTCGAGGGCGCAGCGCGCGCGGAGGACGGCCTCTACGTCACGCTCTCGGAATCGGAGGCCGAGTTGCGCGACGGCGCCGCCTCGCATGGCTGGACGATCGGCCCCAAGATCGAGGTGTTCGAGCTCGTCCCCCCCGAGAGCCTTCTCGACGCCGACCAGCAGCAGAGCCTGCTCTATTCCTCCGACCTCGAGCTCGGCGAGACGACGCGCCTGATCTTCGAGGCGGTGGAGCGGGCCCGCCCAGCGCGGGTGGTGCTGGACAGCCTGTCCGAGATCCGCCTGCTGGCCCAGGGCTCGCTGCGCTACCGCCGGCAGATCCTGGCGCTCAAGCACTACTTCGCCCGCCAAGGCGCCACGGTGCTGATGCTGGACGACCTGACCACCGAGGCACAGGACAAGACGGTGCACAGCGTCGCCCACGGGGTCATCCGGCTGGAGGAGCTGGCACCCTCCTTCGGTGCAGAGCGGCGGCGGCTGCGCGTGGTGAAGTACCGCGGCCAGGCCTTCCGGGGTGGCTTCCACGACTTCTCCATCGAGACCGGCGGCGTGCGCGTCTTTCCGCGCCTTGTCGCCGCCGAGCACCGCGGCGGCTTCGTGCGGGAGCGGCAGGGCAGCGGCATCGCGGAACTCGACGCGCTGCTCGGCGGCGGGGTGGAGCGCGGCTCGAGCACGCTGCTCATCGGCCCCGCCGGTGCCGGCAAGTCGCTGCTGGCCATCCAGTTCGCGGTGGCGTCCATCGGACGCGGCGAGAAGGCCGCACTGTTCATCTTCGACGAGGAGCTCGGCCTGCTGCGCGACCGTGCACGGGAGATGGGGATCGACCTTGCCGCGATGGAGGAAACGGGCGCCCTGCTGATCGAGCAGGTGGACGCAGCCGAGCTGTCGCCCGGGGAGTTCGCCCACCGCGTCCGCACTGCGGTGGACTCGCGCGGCATCCGCGTGGTCGTCATCGACAGCCTGAACGGCTACAACGCCGCGATGCCCGAGGAGCGCGACGTGGTGCTGCACCTGCACGAGCTGCTGCAGTACCTGAACCGGCGCGGGACGACCACCTTCCTGCCGGTGGCGCAGCACGGGCTGGTGGGCGACATGAGGACGCCGGTGGACGTGACCTACCTGGCCGACACCGTCGTTCTGCTCCGCTACTTCGAGGCGCTGGGGCGGGTGCGCCGGGCGATCTCCGTGATCAAGAAGCGCGCCGGCGCGCATGAGGATTCGATTCGCGAGTTTCGCATCGACCGTCGCGGAATCACCATCGGTGCGCCCCTGGACGCATTCCAGGGCGTGCTGCGCGGCGTCCCGGTCTATGTCGGCCGGGGCGGGCCGCTGCTAGGCAATCCGGCGGGGTGACGGAGATGGCCGGCGGGGCGGACCTATCCGAGCGGGTACTGGTGCTCGCCCCGCGCGGCCGGGACGCGCCGCTCGCCGCGGCCCTGCTGAGCGAGGCGGGGATGTCGGCCGAGCCGGTGGCCGGCGTCGCTGCGCTGCTCGCGGGGCTGGACGAGGGCGCCGGCCTCGCCGTCGTGGCCGAGGAGGCTTTCCGCGACGCCGATCTCGGCCCAGTCGCCGCGCGGCTTTCGGCGCAGCCGCCCTGGTCCGACTTCCCCTTCGTGCTGCTGACCGCGCGCGGCGGCGGGCCGGAGCGCAACCCGGCCGCGGCCCGGCTCTGGGGCGTGCTCGGCAACGTCTCCTTCCTCGAGCGGCCCTTTCACCCGACGACGCTGGTCAGCGTCGCCCGCGCAGCGCTCCGCGGCCGCCGGCGCCAGTACGAGGCGCGGGCGCGGCTGGAGGAGGTCCGGCGCGGCGAGGAGGCGCTGCGCCGCGCCAACGAGATGCTGGAGGAGCGCGTGGCCGAGCGCACCCGCGCCCTCAGCGAGAGCCATGAGCGCCTGATGCGGCAGGTCGCGGAGCGCGAGCGGATGGAGGCGCAGCTCCGCCAGGCGCAGAAGGTCGAGGCGATCGGCCAGCTCACCGGCGGCGTGGCGCACGACTTCAACAACCTGCTGATGGCGGTGCTCGGCAACCTCGCCCTGCTGAGGAAGCGTCTGCCGCCGGGCGACCCGCTGGCGCAGCGGCTTGTCGAGGGCGCGATGCAGGGCGCGCAGCGCGGCGCCGCCCTCACCCAGCGCCTGCTCGCCTTCGCTCGGCGCCAGGACCTCCGCCCCGAGGCCGTGGACCTCGGCGCCCTGGTACGGGGCATCGCGGAGCTGATCCGCCGCTCGGTGGGCCCACGGGTGGAGCTGAGGCTCGCGGTGGCGGAGGGGCTCCCCCACGCCCTGGTGGATGCGAACCAGATCGAGTTGGCGCTGCTCAACCTCGCGGTCAACGCCCGAGACGCCATGCCGGAGGGCGGCCGCCTCGACATCGCCGTCGAGGCGCCAGGCGCCGGCGAGGCGACGGGCGGCCTGCCGCCGCTCACCTGCGGCTATCTCCGGCTCCGGGTCTCGGACACCGGTTCGGGCATGGACGCCGCGACGCTCGCGCGCGCGGTGGAGCCGTTCTTCTCGACCAAGCCGCCGGGCCAGGGCACCGGCCTCGGCCTTTCGATGGTCCATGGCCTTGCCCGGCAGCTCGGGGGCGACCTGCGGCTCGCCAGCGCGCCCGGCAGGGGCACGACGGTCGAGATGTGGCTGCCCGCGGCCACCTCGGAGGCCGGCCGGCCGGGCGGCCCGGCCCAGGCGAACCCGGCAGAGCTGGCTGCCGCTCCGCCCTCGCGCATCCTGGTCGTGGATGACGACCCGCTGATCGCGCGCAGCACGGCCGACATGCTCATCGATCTCGGCCACACCGTGATCGAGGCCGAGAGCGGGGGGCAGGCGCTCCAGCTGCTGCGGTCCGGAGCCGAGGTGGACCTGATCCTCACCGACTTCGCCATGCCGGGCATGACGGGCCTTGAGCTCACCCGCGCGGTGTAGCGCTTGCGCCCAGACCTTCCCGTGGTGCTCGCCAGCGGCTTCGCAGACCTCGCCGAGGGCGCGCTCCCGGCGGACCTGCCGCGGCTCGCGAAACCATACCAGCAGGACCAGCTCGCGCCGGTGATCGCCGTCGCGCTCGCCCGGACTGCGGCGCCTGAGACGTCGTCTGGGACCGGCGCGCAGCGCGGGTAGCTCAGCAGGCGCGGAACTCGGCCAGTTAAATGAATGACGCGCTGGACAGGGCAACCCCGCATGGAGCGCGGATCCTCCGCCCAGAGACTTTCGTTCCACAGTTCCGACCGCTGCTCCAGTCGGTTCCTCCCGGAACATTCTCCGCAGTGTCGGCAGCGCGCCGAGCCGCAGGTTCCCCGCGGTTTTCGGTACACACCTTGATGATGCAGAGCCTGTGGCGGACGTTCCCGGCAACGACGCTACCGGTGTGCTCTAGGGCCACAGGCTGAACACGCGCCAATTTCCCGAAAATGGATTAACATTGAATAAGACAGCCCAACTATGCTCGCCTCCCCCGCCGCGGCTACACGCCGCGTTCGGAGGAGGTTTCAACGATGGCAGAACAAGCCACGGCCAAGGTCTTCGGCTCGTCTCACGCCGCCAATCTGCGCGGCCTGGCGGCCGGGGCGAATCCCGGCCAGCCCTTTGGGCGCTTCGGCCCGATGTTCGACCTGCCGCCCTGCCCCGCGCTGCCGGAGGAAGGGCTCGCGGCGCTGGCCAAGGCCATGGTGAAGCAGGACGAGGGTGCCCCCATCACCAAGCGCGAGCCGGTGGACGAGAATGACCGCATTCCCGCCGGCTACACCTATTTCGGCCAGTTCGTCGACCACGACATCACCTTCGACCCGACGCCGCTAGGTGCAAAGCAGGTGGATCCGGATGCGCTGGTGGATTTTCGCTCGCCGGCGCTCGACCTCGACAGCATCTATGGCCGTGGCCCGGCCGACCAGCCCTATCTCTATGAGCGTGACGGACTGCGCCTGCGCGTCGGCGTGGAGGTGAACCAGCAGGCGCTCTCGCCGGTGAACACGCGGGTGGACATCCTGCGCCTGCCGGACGGCACGGCAATCCTCGGTGACAAGCGGAACGACGAGAACAAGATCGTCAGCCAGCTGCACGGCGCCTTCATCGCCTTCCACAACAAGGTGGTGATGGACGACGCGATCCTGGACGCCTTCGGTGCCGACCGCTCCACCCCCGAGGCGCGCTTCGCCGCCGCCGCGACACTCACGCGCTGGCATTATCAATATGTGGTGGTGAACGACTTCCTGCAGCGCATCTGCGAGCCCGGGATGGTGGAGGAGGTGCTGAACCGCGGCGGCACGCCGCGGCTGCAGCACTACCTGAAGCAGGAGGCGAAATATCCCTACATGCCGCTGGAATTCTCCGGCGCCGCCTACCGCTTCGGCCATTCCATGGTGCGGCCAAGCTACTCCCTGAACAAGGCAGTGCTGACAAGAGAGGGCGGCAAGCCCGAGGAGGAACGCATCCCCACCTTCAGCCGCGACCCGAAGGAGAGGGAGAACCTGAACGGCTTCCCCGGCACGCTGCCCGCCTTCTGGGGCATCGACTGGTCCTTCTTCCTCGACGACGTGGAGGGCGTGCCGGGCGGGGTACAGGTGGGCGGCACGCCAGCGGTGCTGCCGCAGCCCGCCTACCGGATCGACGCGCTGCTCGTGGGGCCGCTACAGGACCTGCCGGAGTTCTTCGATAAGGCGGTGCCGCCGGGCAGCCCGGGCTCGATCGTCGGCAACCTTGCGTTCCGCAATCTCAAACGCGGGCAGTTGCTGCGCCTGCCCTCCGGCCAGGACGTGGCCAAGGCGCTCGGCATCACGCCGATGCCGGACGAGGTAGTCTGGGGCGCCGGATCCCGCCTGCCGCCGCCGCAGGATGAGGATATCCGCAAGGCGCTGGCCGAGACCGCCGAGACGCGGCGCGCCGTGCGACAGAAATGGATCGACCCGCGCTACACGCCGCTTTGGTACTACATTTTGCGCGAGGCGGAATATTATGGCGCGACCGACCCGACCCGTCCGGCTTCGGCGATGGGCGGGCAGCATCTGGGCCCGGTCGGCAGCCGGATCGTGGCGGAGACGATCATCGGCCTGCTCTGGCTCGACCCGTCCTCCTACCTGCACAGCAGCCGCGGTTTCAGGCCGCTGGCGGCGATCACCGGCAGCAAATCACTGACGCTAGGGCGGCTGGTCAGTTTCGCGCTGACCTGACGCGCTGAGAGGAAGGGCGGGCCAGTGCCTCGCGGCGCTGGGCCCGCCTCGACTCGGGCCTCTTGACATTCAGCGTGAGGCCATTCTGGGGGATCGGGTTCTTCGCCCCCAAGCCCCTGCCCTTCGCGGCTCCCGGTAGACCATACTGCTGATCGACGACGAAGCCCCCCGTCGCGCGCACCACCTCGCCCCGGCGGGCGCAGTCGGCAGGCAAGCCGCCCGGCCGTCGGCGCGGGGCTCAGGGGAGTTCCATCCAGACGCCGGTCTGTCCGTTGAGCAGCCGGCGGAGGTGAAAGTTGGCCAGCGGGTCCGCCGGGTCCGCCCCGACCAGCGCCGCGAAAGCCGGCAGCGCCCCGGGGTCGCGCGCGGCGAGGCGTTCGAAGGCAGCCGCGTAGGCCCCCGTCTCCGTCGCGTCCGCGCGCCCCGGGCCAAGCGGCTCGTAGGCGCGGAGCGGCTCGCTGCGGCCGCGCAGCAGCAGGTCGCCGACCGGCCTGCCCGGGAAGCCCGACATCCGCGCGGCGACGGCCGCGCTGACGCAGATCCGGGTGCCCAGAACCTTGTTCGCCGCCTCCAGCCGTGCCGCGGTGTTGATGGTGTCGCCGTGCGCCGCGTAGTCGAAGTAGCGCCCGCCGCCGAAGTCGCCGACCAGCGCCGGGCCGGAATGCAGGCCGATGCGCGTGACACCGAGCGCGATGCCTGCAGCCCGGCGCTCGGCGCGGAACGCCTCGCAGAACGCGTCGAGCGCGAGCGCGCAGGCGACCGCGCGTTCCGCGTGGTCGGGCTGATCGCCGGGCGCGCCGAACAGCAGATGCAGGCCATCGCC
>DASQVL010000073.1:0-5526 GCA_035640795.1 Crenalkalicoccus sp.
CGGTCCTGCGTGCGCTGCCTGGCATGGCCCCCCGCGTTGCATTGCGCTTGCGTCGTGCAACGTCATGCCGGGTCGCGCGTTCCCGCGCGCCTGCCGAATGCGGCGCCCGTCACTCCGCCGCCGCGATGCGCAGCGTGCCCGAGATGGCGCCGCCCGGCGGCAGCATGACCAGCGGGCCGAGTGCGGCGAATTCCGGCCGGTTCGGCGCGTCCGGCAGATGGCTCACCGGCTCGACGCAGAGCACCGTGCCGCCCGCCGGCGCGAAGACCTGCAGGTTCTGCCCCCAGGCTCCCGCCGCGGTCAGGCGCAGGGAAAGCCCGGGGCGCGCGATCTCGGCGCTGCCCTCCCAGCCGGCGAAATGGGTGTCGAGCCCCTCATAGGCCTCGGCGCCGCCGTCCACGCCATCGGTCGGGCGCACGGCGACGGGCAGGCAGCGCGCATCGCGCGCCAGCAGCGTGGTCGCGCGGAAGCGGAGCCGCGTCTCCGCCACGCGCAGGAAAAACGGGTGCCAGCCGAGACCGAAGGGAAAGGGCGCCTCCGTCAGGTTGGTCAGCGCCAGGCTTAGCGACAGGCCCGCGGGGTCCAGCCGCACCTCCAGCCGCGCCGCGTAGTGGTAGGGCAGTGGCGGCGTCATCGCCGGGCCGTCCAGCGCCTGCTCCAGCACCGCGCGGTCGGGCGCGCTGTCGGCGACGCGCCAGGGATGGTCGCGCGAGAGGCCGTGGATCGCCGTGTCGTCCTCCGGCCGGTTCACCGGCAGCAGGTGCAGCGTGCCGGTGACCGGCAGCCTGCCGCGGTCCAGCCGGTTCGCCCAGGGCGCCATGACGAAGGCGCCGCAGAAGGCCTGGGTCGGGTCGGCGCCGAGCGGCAGCGGCACCAGCACATCTTCCCCCCGCCAGGCGAGGCGCGCCATGGCCGCACCCTGCGCGGGCAGCATCACCGCTTCCCACGCTCCGGCAGCGAGCCTCAGGCGGTCCGCCGCTGCCGGCGCCTCCATGCGCTCAGTCCAACGCAAAGGGGTCGCGCGGCGAAGGCGCGGCGCGCGAATAGCCCATCGCCGTGTAGCTGCCGCCCTGGTAGCGCTCCTCCACCGGATCGCCCGAGGTGATGCCGCCCACCCTGTCGCGCCAGGCCTCGGCACTGTCCTGCGGCTGCCAGCCGATGCGGTCGCGGTGGTCGCGCGCCCAGAAGCCGGCCGGGTTGGCGGAACAGGCCCAGATCACGCAATGCCCGGTGCGCGGCGCGGTCACCGCCGCGGCGCAGAGCCGGACGAGGTCGGCGTAGGAGAGCCAGGTGGAGAGCATCCGCGCATTGGTCGGCTCCGGGAAGCAGGAGCCGATGCGGAGGTTCACGTTCTCCACCCCATGCTTGTCCCAGTACATCCGGCCCGTCAGCTCGCCATAAGCCTTGGAGAGGCCGTAATAGCCGTCCGGACGGAAGGCACAGTCGGCGTCCAGCTTCTCCGCCTCCGATCGCGGCCGCTCATGGAAGCCGATCGCATGGTTGGAGCTGGCGAAGACGACGCGCGCGCCCTCCCGCCGCGCCGCCTCATACACATGGAACAGGCCGCGGATATTGGGACCGAGCACCGTCTCGAAAGGCTGCTCCACGCTGACTCCGCCGAAATGCAGGATGGCGCCGCATCCCTCGGCCTCCCGCAGCAGGGCGACGCCGTCATTCAGGTCGGCGCGGGTGAAGCGGGCGCGCGCCGGCAGCGGATCGGGGAAGGGCTGGATATCGGTCAGCCGCAGCGTCCAGCCGCGCTCGGCCAGGCCGCGCGCGAGCACGCGGCCGAGCGCACCTGAGGCGCCGGTGAGCAGGACGGGTTTCTCGGGAGGCTGGGGCATGGTCGTCGTCTCCACCGTGATGGTAGTGTCCTGCCCGCGAAGTTCGCTGCTTCAGCAGCGAACGGAGCGGACCAGCAGGCCACTGAAAACAAAGGCTAATGTTCCGATCCGAAGGGCGCCGCACCAGCGGCGAACTTCGGATCGGAACACTAGCGTTGCCCGGCGCCGCGGCGCACCGCATGCTGGACGCAACGAAGGGGGGAAGCCACGCATGGATCGCCGCCGCCTGATCGCCGCAGCGCCCGCGGCCGCCCTCGCCACGCCAGCGCTGGCGCAGACGCAGAACCCGGAGATCCGCTGGCGGCTCGCCAGTTCCTTCCCGCGCAACCTCGACATCCTCTTCTTCGGCGCCGAGCACCTCTCGCGCCGGGTCGCCGAGCTGACCGACAACCGCTTCCAGATCCGCGCCTTCGCGGCCGGCGAGGTGGTGCCGGCGCTGCAGGTGCTGGACGCGGTGCAGAACGGCACCGTCGAATGCGGCCAGACCGCGCTCTACTACTATATCGGCAAGGATCCGACCTTCACCTTCTTCACCTCCATCCCCTTCGGGATGAACATGCGCCAGCAGGGCGCCTGGATGAAGCAGGGTGGCGGCAACGAGCTCTGCGCCGAGATGCTCAGGGACTACAATTGCGTGGGCCTCCTGCTGGGGGAGACCGGCACCCAGATGGGCGGCTGGTTCCGCGAGGAGCTGAAGGGGCTGGACAGCCTGAAGGGCCTGAAGTTCCGGGTGGCTGGCATGGCCGGGCAGATCTTCCAGCGGCTCGGCGCGGTGCCCACCCTGATCCCGGCCTCCGACATCTACCCCTCGCTCGAGCGCGGCACGATCGACGCGGCGGAGTTCGTCGGGCCTCATGACGACGAGAAGCTCGGCTTCGTCCGGGTCGCCCGCCACTACTACGCGCCCGGCTGGTGGGAGCCCTGCGCGCGGGGCCACCTGCTGGTCGGGAACCGCTACTGGGATGCGCTGCCCGGCGCCTACAGGGCGGCGCTGCAGGTCGCCTGCGCCGAGATCGAGCTCGAGATGGCGGCGAAGTACGACGACCAGAACCCAAAGGCGATGCGCCGCCTGGTCGGAGCCGGCGCCCTGCTGCGCGCCTGGCCGCGGGAGGTGACGCTTGCCGCCTGGCGGGAGAGCCAGGCGCTGTTCGACGAGACGGCCGGCCGCAACCCGCGCTTCCGCAAGGTGTGGGAAGCCTACCGTCCCTATCGCGACGATGCGTTCCAGTGGTTCCGCGTCGCCGAGAACGGCTACGACAACATCGCCTTTCCGCTCGCGGCCGGGCGCTGAGCCGCCCCGGCGCGGCGGCGCTCCCTCAGCGCACCGGCGCCTCCAGGCGGTTCGGATCGAGCCCGAGCGCCGAGACCGTCGGCGGGTTCAGCTGGCCGGTCGGCTGCAGGCCCCGCCCCTGCTGGAAGCGCTGCAGCGCCTGCTGCGTCCCCGGGCCCATCACCCCGTCCGGCGTGCCCCGGTAGAAGCCGAGCGCGCGCAGCTGCTCCTGCACGTTGCGCACCGCGATGGGGCTGAGCGGGCCGGAGACCGCGGGCAGCGGGCCGGCATTGGCGCCGGTCGCCACGCTGCCCAGCAGCTGCGAGGGCTGCAGGCCGAGCGTCGCCGCTGTCGCCTGGTTCAGCTGGCCGGTCACCTGCAGGCCGTGGCGCTGCTGGAACTGCTCGAGCGCCGTCTGGCTGTCGGCGCCCCAGATGCCGTCCACCCGTCCGGAATAGGCGCCGGCCTGGCGGAGCTGGCGCTGCACCAGCTCCACCGACTGGGTGGACAGCGGCTGGGTGTAGAGGGGCGGCTGCGGCGCCTGCGCGCCGGCCAGCCCCGGGCCCAGGACCAGGCCCGCCCCCAACGCCATTGCGATCCTACGCATGACGAACCTCCCTCCGTGCGGTACCGGAACACATCGGAGCCGTCCGGGTTGCAGGGGCACGCATCCGGGACGCGCCGCGGCCGTTCTCGTTGGCGGAGCATCCAGGGGAGAGGCGCCGATGGCGCAGGATGAGATCAGGCCCGGCATGCGCGTCCTCGGCGCGGATGGCGGGGCTGTCGGCCATGTGGACCGGCTGGAGGACGACCGCCTGAAGCTGCGGCGGAACGACCCGAAAGCGGGCGGCGAGCATCACTGGATCCCCGCCGGCCTGATCGCCGGTGTGGAGGGTGACGCGGTGCGGCTGACGCTGCCGGCTGCCGAGGTGGCCAAGGTCTGGCAGGGCGAGACGGCGATGCAGTCGCCGCTGGACGCGGATGCGCCGGCCGGGATCAGCGACCCGAACACCGGCACCGGCGGCCAGTCCATGGTGCACGACCCTTCCACCTTCGGCACCGTCGCCGGCGGCGAGCCCGGTCCGCGGCCCGACACGTCCGGCCCGGCGGCGCCGAGCCGCGACAAGGACCGCGACATGCGGAGCTGAGCCGCGCGCAACGGACGGAGCCTACTCTGAGGGATGCGACGTGCCCGCGCGGTGCCCCTTTCCACCGCCGCGCTTTCCGGGAAGACTCCGCGCCAGGCGAAGGGGGAGGCGAACGCCATGGCCAAGGTCATCATCACCTGCGCGGTGACGGGGGCGATCCACACCCCCTCCATGTCCGACTACCTGCCGATCACGCCGGCGGAGATTGCCGAGCAGGCGATCGCCGCCGCCGAGGCCGGCGCGGCCATCCTGCATCTGCATGCGCGCGACCCGAATGACGGGCGGCCAACGCCCGACCCGGCCGTATTCATGCAGTTCCTGCCGGTGATCAAGCAGTCCACCGATGCGGTGGTCAACATCACCACCGGCGGCGGGCTGGGCATGACGCTGGACGAGCGGCTGGCCGCTCCGCTGCAGGCGAGCCCGGAGATGTGCTCGCTCAACATGGGCTCGATGAACTTCAACATCGCCCCCAGCGCGGCGCGCATCACCCAGTGGAAGCATGCGTGGGAGAAGCCCTATCTGGAGAACACCACCAACTTCATCTTCCGCAACACCTTCGAGGACATCACGCAGATCGTCGAGCGCCTGGGAAAGGGCCACGGCACGAAATTCGAGTTCGAATGCTATGATTTGGGTCACCTGTACAACCTGGCGCACATGCTGGACCGCAAGGTGGTGGAGCCGCCGCTCTTCGTGCAGACCATCTTCGGCATCCTGGGCGGCATCGGCGCGGAGCCGCGCAACCTGCTCTTCATGCGGGAGACCGCGGAACGGCTGTTCGGCGACCAGCATGTCTGGTCGGTGCTGGCGGCGGGGCGGCACCAGATGCCCTTCACAACGATGGCGGGGATGCTGGGCGGCAATGTCCGGGTCGGGCTGGAGGACAGTCTCTGGCTCGGCAAGGGCGTGCAGGCGAAGAGCAATGCCGAGCAGGTGGCGAAGATCCGGCGGATCCTGGAGGAGCTGAGCCTGGAGATCGCCTCGCCCGCGGAGGCGCGGGAGATGCTGGCGCTGAAGGGCGGGGACCGGGTGAAGTTCTGAATCGCGCTGCGCGGCCCGGGCGGAGAAACGGCCCTCAGCCGTCCTGGCTGGGAGTCTTCCAACCGAATTGGGCAAGCGCCCCGGAGAAAGGATCAGAAAAAGGATGGTGGGGTTTGGGGGAGGAAGTTCCCTTCCTCCCCCAACAGCTCGCCCGGCCAGGCCCGGCGCGGTGTCCGGTCAGCTGCCGAACAGGCGGAGCAGACGCTGCAGCAGCTGCGGG
>DASQVL010000074.1:0-4452 GCA_035640795.1 Crenalkalicoccus sp.
GTTCCTGATGCTCGGCGCCTACAGCGCGATCCTCGCCGTGCAGGCGGGGATCAACCTGTGGGTCGCCATGCTGGTGGTGGCACCCGTCGTGGTCGGGCTGATCGGCGCGGTGGTGGAACGCCTGGTCATCCGCCGCCTCTACGGGCGGATGCTGGACACCATGCTGGCGACCTGGGGTCTCTCCCTCGCGCTGATCGGCGCCGTCACCATGCTGTTCGGCAACACGGTCAGCGGCTTCTCGGCACCGCTCGGCAGCGTCGCCATCGGGCGCTACAGCACATCCGGCTACGGGCTGTTCCTCGTCGCCGCGGCGGCGGTGCTGCTGGCCGCCACCTGGGCGGTGCTGAAGCTGACGCCGGCCGGGCTGATCGCGCGCGGCACCATGCAGAATGCGGGCATGGCGGCCGCGCTCGGCGTCCCGACGGAGCGGGTCTATGCCATCGCCTTCGCCGCAGGTGCGGCGGTCTCCGGCCTCGCCGGCGCGCTGATCGCGCCCTTCTCCGGCGTCGTGCCCACCATGGGCACGGCCTACATCGCCAAGGCCTTCATCACCGTCATCACCGGCGGTGCCGCGATGCTGGCGGGCAGCCTTTCGGCCTCCGTCCTGCTCGGCAGCGTCTCGACCATCGGCACCTTCCTCACCACGCCGGTGCTGGGGGAGGTGCTGATGCTCGCCGTCGCCATCCTGCTGCTGCGGCTGCTGCCGCAGGGCATCACCGGCCGCTTCTTCCGGCGGGCGCTGTGAGAGGCGTCGGCCCGCAGATCGCCGCAGCGGCCGTGCTGGCCGCGCTCGCCGCCTGGCTGCTGCCGCAGTACCTCGAGCTCTTCGCGGTGATCAACGCGACGATCTACGCGGCGATGGCGGTGCTGGCGCTGAGCCTCGCCCTGGTCTGGGGCTTCGGCGGCATCCTCTGCTTCGGCCAAGCGGCGTTCTTCGGCCTCGGCGGCTATGCCTACGCGGTCGCCGCGCTGAACCTGCCGGACACCACCTACGCGGTCCCCATCGCGCTGGCCGTGCCGACCCTCGCCGCCGCGGCGCTCGGCTACGTCATGTTCTATGGCCGCATCAGCGACGTCTACATGGGCGTCATCACCCTGACGGTCACGCTGATCCTGTTCAACTTCGTCAACTCCACGGCGGGCGACGAGTGGCGGATCGGCGAGGCGCCGCTCGGCGGCTTCAACGGCATCCCCGCCACGCCCCCCTTGAACATGCCGGGCGATCCCGGAACGCCGATGGCGCCGGAGCAGATCTTCGCCGTCGCCGTCCTCTGCCTCGCCGCCTGCTATGTCGCGTCCAAGCTGATCCTGCGCAGCCATTTCGGCCGGGTGGTGGTGGCGATCCGGGAGAACGAGCTGCGCGCCTCCCTCCTCGGCTACGATGTCCGCCTCTACAAGCTCGGCATCTTCGCGATCGGCGGTTTCATGGCAGGGATCGCCGGCCTGCTCTTCGCCAATTGCGTCTTCGTCAGCCCGACCATGTTCTCGCTCTTCTACTCCGGGCAGATCATCATCTGGGTCATGGTGGGCGGGCTCGGCACGCTGGTCGGCCCCATCGCCGGGGCCATCCTGCTGCAGATGCTGACCGCCTGGGCCGGCACCCTGCCGGAGGTGAACCCGAACCTCATCCTCGGCCTCATCCTCCTCGTCGCCGTGCTCGCCATCCCGAAGGGCATGCAGCCGACGCTGTCCCTGCTGCTCCGCCGCCGGGCCGATCCGCGATGACGGCGCTGCTCTCGACCGAGGGGCTGACCATGCGGTTCGGCGGCGTCGTCGCGGTGGACGGCGTCAGCCTCTCCATTGCGGAAGGCGAGCTGCGCTGCCTGATCGGCCCGAACGGCGCGGGCAAGAGCACCTTCTTCCGCTGCCTCACCGGCCAGTACAAGCCGAGCGCGGGGCGCATCCTCTGGCGCGGCCGCGACGTCACCGGCTTCGACCCGCACGCCGTCGCGCGCCTCGGTGTCGGCATCAAGACCCAGGTCCCCTCGCTCTTCGACGGCCTCACCGCCTTCGAGGGCGTAGCACTCGCCGTCCGCCGCCTGCATGGCGAGCGGGAGAGTCGCCGGCGCGCCGCCGCGGTGCTCGAGCGTCTGGGCATCGCGGCGCTGGCCGGCCGCCCCGTCGGGCTGCTCGCGCACGGCCAGCGCCAGCTCGTCGAGCTCGCCATGGTGGTGGCGCCGGAGCCCGACCTGATCATCCTCGACGAGCCCACCGCGGGCATGAGCGCCGAGGAGACGCGCGCGACCGCCGAGCTCATCCTCGAGCTGAACCGTGCCCACGCCATCGTCGTGGTCGAGCACGACATGCAGTTCATCCGCGCCATCGCCCGCACCGTCACCGTCTTCCACCAGGGCCGCGTGCTGGTGGAGGACGAGGTGGACCGCGTCCTCGCCGATCCCCGCGTGCACGACGTCTATCTCGGCAAGCCCGCCGAGGCGACGCGGGAGCGCGCGCCGGCATGATGGAGGTGGAGGAGCTGGTCGCCGGCTATGGCCGCATCGGCGTGCTCCGCGGCGTCACCCTCTCGGTCGCGGCCGGCAGCTGCGTCGGCATCCTCGGCCATAACGGCATGGGCAAGACGACGCTGCTGCGCACCGTCATGGGCCTGCTGCCGGCGGAAGGCGGGCGCATCCTCTGGGAAGGCGCGCCGATCGAGCACCTGCCGCCGCATGCGCGCGCGCGGCTCGGCCTCGGCTACGTCCCGCAGGGCAGGCAGATCTTCCCCGCCCTCTCGGTGCGCGACAATCTGCGCTTCGCGGCGCTTTCCAAGCCGGGCGGGACGGAAGCGGCGCTCGATGCCGTGCTGGCCGAATTCCCCGAGCTCACCCGGCTGCTCGACCGGCCGGGCGGCGCGCTCTCGGGCGGGGAGCAGCAGCTGCTAGCGCTGGCCCGGGCGTTGTGCGGCGCGCCGCGCCTGCTGCTGCTGGACGAGCCGACGGAGGGCATCCAGCCCTCCATCGTCGCCGCGCTCGTGGACCGCATCGCGGCGCTGCGGCAGGGCCGCGGCCTTGCCGTGCTGCTCGTCGAGCAGAACCTCGACTTCATCCGGGCGCTCGCCGACCGCGTCCTGCTGATCCATCGTGGCCGGATCACGCAGGAGATGCCGGCGGAGGCGCTCGACGAACCCGCGCTGGTGCAGGAGTTCGTCGGCACCAGCGCATAGGCGGAGGAGGAGAACGGAGATGCCACTCGGCACACTGAGGCTGCCCACCGTGGAGACGCTGCGCGAGGTCGCGGCCGAGCTTGGCCTGACCATGAGCGATGACGAGCTCGCGCAGCACCGCGCCTGCCTGGAAGGCGGCATCGCCGCCTACAACCTCGTGGACCAGATGCCGGACGAGCTGCCGGAGGTGCGCTACCCCCGCACCCCCGGCCGACGCCCCGCCGCCGAGGAGAACCGCTACAACGCCTGGTATGTGAAGGCGACGATCGAAGGCGCGGCCTCGGGCAAGCTCAAGGGCAAGAAGGTCGCGATCAAGGACAATATCTGCGTGGCCGGCGTGCCGATGATGAACGGCGCCTCGACGCTCGAGGGCTACGTGCCGGATGTGGATGCGACCGTCGTGCAGCGCATTCTCGACGCCGGCGGCACCATCCTCGGCAAGGCGGTGTGCGAGTATTTCTGCTTCTCCGGCGGCAGCCACACCAGCGCGACCGGCCCCGTGCACAACCCGCGCCGCATGGGCTACTCGGCGGGCGGCTCCTCCTCCGGCAGCGCGGCGCTGGTCGCGGCGGGCGAGGTGGACATGGCCCTCGGCGGCGACCAGGGCGGCTCGATCCGCATGCCGGCCTCCTATTGCGGCATCTACGGCATGAAGCCGACGCACGGCCTGGTGCCCTATTCCGGCATCATGCCGATCGAGCTGACGCTCGACCACACCGGCCCGATGACCGCGACGGTCGAGGACAATGCGCTGATGCTGGAGGTGCTGGCGGGCCCGGACGGGCTCGACCCGCGCCAGTACAATGCGGACCCCGTGCCGTCGTATCGCGACGCGATGCGCGGCGGGCTTGCGGGGATGAAGATCGCGGTGGTGGAGGAGGGCTTCGGCCACCCGCAGTCGCAGGCCGCGAGCGACGCCGTGGTGCGCGAGGCGATCGAGCGCCTGAAGGGCCTGGGCGCTGTGGTGGAGACCGTCTCCATTCCCATGCACCGTCTAGGCGTCGCCATCTGGCTACCCGTCGCGGCCGAAGGCGCGACCATGCAGATGATGCTGGGCAATGGCTACGGCTTCAACTGGCAGGGGCTCTACGTCACCTCCCTGCTCGACTTCCACGCCGGCTGGCGCGAGCGGGCCGACGAGCTCTCCGAGACGCTGAAGAGCACCATGCTGCTCGGCCACTACATGGTCACGCGGCATCGCGGCCACGACTACGCCAAGGCGCAGAACCTAGTGCGGCGCCTGCGCGCGGCCTACGATTCGGTGCTGGCGAAGTACGACCTGCTGGCGA
>DASQVL010000075.1:0-5223 GCA_035640795.1 Crenalkalicoccus sp.
CACGCGGCCAACTACTTCCTCTCGGGCCGGCGCCCGGTGCCGACGGGCAACCCGCACCCGAACCTCGCGCCCTATTCCAAGTTTCACACGCGCACCTGCGAGATCTTCATCGCCGCCGGCAACGACCCGGCCTTCCGCAAATTCTGCGCCTTTCTCGGCATGCCGGAGCTTGCCGAGGATCCGCGCTTCGCCACCAACGGCGCACGCGTGACGCACCGCGCCGCACTGACCGAGGTGCTGGAGCGCCGCTTCGCCGAGGAGGACGGGCACGAGCTGACGCGGCGCATGCTGGAGGCGGGCCTCCCCGCCGGCCCGGTGCTGCATGTGGACGAGGCGATGGCCGCACCCCACACCGCGCATCGGGAGATGGTGAGCGAGGTCGCGGGCTGGCGTGGCCTTGGCACGCCAATCAAGCTCAGCCGCACGCCGGGCGGCACGCGGGCGGCGCCGCCGCGCTTCGCCGAGCATACGGAGGAGGTGCTGGCGCGGCACGGCTTCACGGCGGAGGAGATCGCGGAGCTGCGCGGGCAGGGCGTGCTGGTGGAGGAGCGGCGGAGGTAGCGCTTCGGGCCCGGCTTTGGTCGAGGGTCGGGCCGTGCTCGCCCCGGTCAAGGCCAAGCCCGCTTCGCGGGCGCTGCGCGGCCTTGACCGCGGCTGCGCGCGGCCCGCTTCGGGTCCTGGCCGGGACGGAGAAACGGCCCTTTCTCGACCGAACAGAGAAACCGGCTTTGGCTTGGCGCGAGACGGTTGGGAAGCGCGCCGGAAAAGGGATCAGAAAAAGGTAGGTGGGGGTCTTGGGGGGTCGCCGAAGGCGACGTTCCCTTCCTCCCCCAAGGGCCACCTACGCCACACCCTCCACGACGTGCCGCTCCGCCCAGGCCCAGGCCGCCAGCCCCGGCAGGAACAGGATCAGATCCCTGAGCCGCCGCGCCACCGCCAGCGCCGCCGCCGCCTCGCCCGGCACGCCAAGCAGCAGCCCGACGCCCAGGAACCCCGCCTCCTGCAGCCCCAGCGCGCCCGGCACCAGGAAGGCCGCGCTCGCCACCGCCTGCACCAGCGCCTCGATCGCCAGCGCCTCCGCCGCGCCCACCGGCACGCCCAGGAAGTGCAGCGCCACCCACACCTCCAGCGCGCCCGCCATCCAGCCCGCCACCTGCCACAGGAAGCAGCCGGCGATGGCGCCCCGCACCCGCCAGAGCCGCCGCGTCATCCGGTCTATCCGTGCCGACTGCGCGGCGAAGGCCGGGAAGCGCCCGGCGGCGAAGCGGTTCAGCAGCTCCGCCGCCCGGCCGAAAGGCGCGGCGCGCTGCGCCAGGATGAAGCCGCCCGCCAGCGCGCCGCCGCCCAGCAGGGTGAGCGCCACGCCCCCCCAGCCGATCCGCGCCCCGGCCATGGCCAGCAGCGCCAGGCCGAGCAGCGCGAAGGCGAGCTGGCTGAGGATGGAGAGCGCCATGTCCACCATCAGACTGGCCGCCGCCGGCGCCACGGCGATGCCGCCGCCACGCAGCAGCCGGTAGCTCGCCAGCTCGCCGCCGATGCGCGCCACGGGCAGCAGCCCGTTCACCGATTCGCGGATCCACACCGTCGCCGCCATGGCGGAGAGGGAGGGCCGGCGCAGCCGCGGCAGCACGCGCCGCCAGGCCTCCGCGTTCAGCACCATGGAGGGGATGTGGGCGAGCGCCGCCAGCACCAGGCCGAACCCCGCCTGGCCGAGCAGCGCGAGGACCGCGCCGAGATCCTGCCGCAGGATCAGCACCCCCGCCCCGGACAGGCCGAGCAGGGCGAGGAACAGGCCGAGCCGGCTCATGCAACCCCCAGCATGGCGGCGTAGCCGCCGGTGACGAGCCCCCCGGCCAGGCGGCGGATGCGTGGATCGGTCAGCGCGGTCAGCTCCTGGGCATGGCGGTAGCCGGGCGCGCCGCCCGGGAAGCCGCCGGAGGTCGCGGGGTGCAGGTAAATCTCGGTCGTTCCGTCCGGAAGGCGAGGCAGGATGGCGGCCAGCCGCTCCGCCGTGAAGGCCCCGGTCCAGGCGAGGCCCACGACCCGGTCCGGCGCGCGCATCCCATGCCGGGCGGCGAGACGCCGGAGCGCCCAGGCGAAGGGGGCGAGCGCCCGCGGCTGGGTGCGCGCCCCGGGCTCCACGGCGCGGATCAGCGCCGGCGGCTCCCAGGGGATGCGCACGGCGCGGACCCCGTGCCGCGCGGCCTCCGCGAAGGCGATCGCCGCGATCACGGGATGCAGGTGGAAGTGGCGGTGCGCATTCAGGTGGTCGCAGGCGAGGCCGCTGGCGCGGAAGGCGGCGAATTGCGCGGCGATCTCGGCGCCGAGCTGCGCGCGGGCGGCGGCGGAGGCGGCCAGCGTGACGCCGAGCCCCGCCATGTCGTCGCGGAAGCGCCCATCGGGCCGGACGAGCGCCGGGATGCGCCCGGGCGGCAGCACCGGCCGGCCATCGGTCAGTGTCAGGTGCAGGCCGATGGCGAGGCGCGGATTGCGCCGCGCGACCGCCACCGCCTCCGCGGCCGCCGCCTCCCCCACCATGAGGCTCGCCGCGGTCAGCGCACCGTCACGATGGGCCTGCTCGACCGCGGCGTTCACCTGCGGCGAGAGGCCGAAATCATCGGCGGTCAGGATGAGGCGGGGGCGGGCGGTCACGCGGCCCCGATCGGACCGTGGTCGCTGGGCTGCCGCCTCAGGCCGCCTGCTTCTGCGCCGCGGAGGCCTTCGCCCGCTCGCGCAGGAAGCCGAAGAACTCCACCCCCTCGCGCAGCCGGCGCACCAGCATCTGCCGGTCGCGCACCATCTCCCCGCAGATCGACGCGATCTTCGGCGCGCGGAAGTAGAAGCGGCGGTAGAAGGTCTCGACGCTGTCGAAGATCTCGGAATGCGCCAGGTGCGGATAGGCCAGCGGCGCGATCTGCACGCCATGCGCGTCCACGTATTCGGCGTTCGCCGTGTCGAGCCACCCTTCGCGCGCCGCCTGGTTGTACAGGTAGGTCCCGGGATAGGGCGCGGCCAGGGAGACCTGCATCGTGTGCGGGTTCACCTCGATCGCGAAGCGGATGGTCTCCTCGATGGTCTCCCGCGTCTCCCCCGGCAGGCCGAGGATGAAGGTGCCGTGGATCGTGATGCCGAGCTCGTGGCAGTCCCTGGTGAAGCGCCGCGCGACATCCACGCGCATGCCCTTCTTGATGTTGTGCAGGATCTGCTGGTTGCCGCTCTCATAGCCCACCAGCAGCAGGCGCAGCCCGTTGTCGCGCAGCACCTTCAGCGTCTCGCGCGGCACGTTCGCCTTGGCGTTGCAGGACCAGGTGACGCCCAGCTTGCCGAGCTCCCGCGCGATCGCCTCGGTGCGCGGCAGGTCGTCGGTGAAGGTGTCGTCGTCGAAGAAGATCTCGCGCAGGCCCGGGAAATTCGCCTGGATGTAGCGGATCTCCTCGATCACATGGCCGACGCTGCGGGTACGGTAGCGGTGCCCGCCCACCGTCTGCGGCCACAGGCAGAAGGTGCAGCGGCTCTTGCACCCGCGGCCGGTGTAGAGGCTGACATAGGGGTGCTTCAGGTAGCCGATGAAGTACTTCGTGTAGTCCAGGTCGCGCTGGTACACCGGGCTCACGAAGGGCAGCGCGTCCATGTTCTCGAGGATGGGCCGCTCCGGATTGTGCATGATCGCGCCCTGCGCGTTGCGCCAGGAGAGGCCCGCAATGGCGGCCAGGTCGCGGCCCTCCGCCACCTCCTTCACCGTGAAGTCGAACTCGTTGCGGGCGACCCAGTCCACCACCGGCGCGTCCCGCAGGCTCTCCTCCGCCTGCACCGCCACCTTGGCGCCGATCAGCCCGACCTTGAGCTGCGGGTTCTCCGCCTTCAGCCGCTCCGCGACCTTCACGTCGGAGGCGAAGCTCGGCGTCGAGGTGTGCAGCACCGCCAGGTCGAAGTCGCGCGCCATCGGCGCCACCTGCTCGAGACCGAGGCGATGCGGCGGCGCGTCCACCAGCCGCGATCCCTCGACCAGCGCCGCCGGCTGGGCGAGCCAGGTCGGGAACCAGAAGCTCCTGATCTCCCGCCGGGCCTGGTAGCGGGAGCCGGCGCCGCCATCGAATCCGTCGAAAGAGGGAGCCTGCAGGAACAGGGTGCGCATCATCGCCGGATATCGGTCCTTCACGGGCGGCCGGTCGCGGCCTCGATCATCGTGCCGTCGCGCCGCATGCGGTAGCGCCGGCCCTGCCACACCACCGTGCCGCGGGCCAGCCCCGCCGCCCATATAGCGAAACTGAGCAGGTCGCGCAGCGGCAGAAGCATGAGGTGCCGGGGCCGCACCCCCCGCCCCAGCGCCCGGTCCACCGCGAGGGCGAGCCCGACGCGCCCGGCCAGCGCCGCGGCCAGGGCCAGCCAGCCCACCAGCCACGCCCCGGGCAGCAGAGCCGCCGCCAGCAGGCCGAAGGGCAGCGGATGGGTCAGCGCCATCCCCGCATAGCCCGCGGGGTCGAGCAGCCGGACCGTCCGCGCCCAGCGCAGCTCATGCGCCCAGAGCGCGCCGAAGGACCGTTCCGCCATCACATGCGCCGGCAGCACCGGCGCGAGCTCGACGCGCAGGCCGAGCCGCCGCACCGCCGCCCCCAGCGCGTGGTCGTCCGCCAGCAGCCCGGCCAGGGCCGCGAAGCCGCCGAGCCGCGCCAGCATCTCCGCCCGGAGCGCGACCGTCGCGCCATAGCAGCCCTGGGCCCGGCCCATCGCCTCCCCCAGCAGGGCGTTCGGCAGGAAGTGCCAGTCGATCTGCAGCGCCGCGAGCTCGGCCCAGAGCCCGCCTCCCGCCGCCTCGCCGTGGTAGAGGCAGGTGACCAGGCCCACCCCCGACTCGGCCAGCGGTGCCGTCACCGCGGTCAGCCAGTGGGGCGGCAGGCGCATGTCGTCATCGGCCGCGACCAGCACGGGGTGGCGCGCCTGCCGCGCCAGGTTCTCGAGCTGGGAGGCCTTGCGATTCGGCCCGTGCAGCGCCGCCTCCCGCAGCAGGGCGGCGCGGGTCAGGACGGGCGGGGCGGGGCCGGCCAGCGCCGCCTCGGCCACCGGCACGGCCGGGTCGGCCGGGTCGTGCACCGCGCAGAGCAGCTCGAAGGGCGCCGCATGCTCCTGGCGCAGCGCCGAGGCGAGGTTCACGGCAAGCCCCGGCGCCACCCCGTGCAGCGGCCGCAGGATGGATGCCGGGAGCGCCGGCCCCGCCGCCGGCCG
>DASQVL010000076.1:0-5228 GCA_035640795.1 Crenalkalicoccus sp.
AGAAGACCTACATCCTGGGCTTCCGGAATTGCAGCTACGGGCCGGACGGCAGGCTGCCGCAGCACGTCCAGGAATTCGTGGACCGCACCCGCGGCCGGATCGACCTCGAGGACACCACCCTGTGGTGGGTGCTCTGCGGCGCGGACGCGATCGACCTGATCGCCCGCGCGGTGAAGGAGACCGGCTCCACCGAGCCCGCCGTCATCATCGGCTACTGGGAAGGCGTGCGGGACTATCCCGGCCTCTTCGCCAGCTACACCTGGTCGAAGGAGAACCACAACGGCCTGCCGCAATCCGACCTGGTGATGTCGGAGGCGAACAGCCAGCGCCTGGGCGCGTACAGGCTGGCGCCGGGCTACGCCGGCTAGGCCGGCATCATGCTCGCCGCCATTCTGGCCTCCGGTCTCGCCATCGGCGCGGTCTACGCGATGATCGGCGTGACCTACAACGTCATGTTCGCCGCCTCCCGCGTGATGAGCTTCACCACCGGGCAGCTCGGCATGCTGGGCGGCGTGCTGGGGGCGGCGTTCATCGGCGTGCTCGGCCTGCCGGCGCCGCTCGGCTTCGTCCTCACCCTCGCCTGCTGCGCGCTTGTCGGCGTGGTGACGGAGGTCGTGGCCGTCCGCCCGGTGCTGAAGAACCTGGAGCAGCACCTCTACGTGCTCTCCACCCTCGCTCTCGCCCTGATGATCCAGCAGCTCGCCGCCATCGAGTGGAGCACGGAGCCGCAGCCCTTCCCGCAGCTCCTGGGCTTCGGCGGCGGCGGGCCGGCGGACGAGAAATTCTGGCTGCCGCTGCTCGCCTGCGCGGCAACCGTGCTGGGGCTGGAGCTGCTGTTCCGCCGGACCCTCGTCGGCCGCGCCTTCCTGGCGATCGCCGAGGACAACTACGCCGCCCGCGCCCTCGGCCTGCCGGAGCGCAACCTGCGCATCGCCAGCTACGCGCTGGCGGGCGTGATCGGCGGCCTGGCCGGCTTCGCCTCGGGCCAGCTGCTGCTCGCCTTCTTCGCCAACGGGGCGATGCTGAACTTCTACGGCTTCATTCCCGTGGCGCTCGGCGGGCTCGGCAACAACCGGGGCGCCATCCTCAGCGGGCTCGTGCTCGGCCTGTTCCAGCAGGCGGCGAACTTCACCCTGGGCGGCGTCTTCGCCTCGGTCGCGGTGTTCGCCGTGTTCATCCTGGCCCTGCTCGCGGCGCCGCAGGGGCTGTTCGGCGCGCCGGCGCAGCGCCGCGTATGAGGGGCGCGGCACTCCGCGGCGCGCTGCCCTTCGCCGCCATCTTCGGCGCGGGGCTGCTGCTGCCCGCGGTCAGCAACAACTACTGGACGCTGATCGCGACGCGCGCCGCCATCTACTGGGTGCTGGTCTCGGGCCTCAACCTCGTGGTGGGCTATGCCGGGCAGCTCGCCATCGGCTGGGTCGCGCTGCTGACGCTCGGCGCGTACACCGCGAGCGTCCTCGCTCTCGGCAACGCGCTGCCGGAGGTGCCGGTGCCGCTCGCCTTCGCCGCGGCCTGCCTGGTCGGCGCCGTCTTCGGCCTCGTGGTCGGGCTGCCGGCGCTCCGGCTGCGGACCTTCTACTTCGCCATGACGACGCTCGGCTTCGCCACCATCGTCACCCAGGTGGCGCTGGCCTGGCAGGAGGTGACGGGCGGCGGCATCGGCGTCCCCGGCCCGTCCCTGCCCCCGCCTTTCGACACCTCGCTCGGCTTCTACCTGCTCTGCCTCGGCCTCGCCGCGCTCGCCACCTGGATGACGGCGAATGTCGCGTACAGCCGCTTCGGCCGCGCGCTGGTCGCCATCCGGGATGCGGAGGTGGCGGCGGAGGCGGCGGGCATCGGCAAGCCGCGCCTGCTTGGCGCCGTCTTCCTGTTCAGCGGTGCGCTGGCCGGCCTCGCCGGCGGCCTGTTCGCCACGCTGCAATCCTACATCACGCCGGAGGCCTTCACCTTCGACCTCTCGGTGCTGTTCTTCATCGCCATCCTCATCGGCGGCCGCGGCTCCATCCTCGGCCCGCTCGTCGCGACGGTGGGGCTGACCCTGCTGCCGGAATTCGCGGCGCCGCTGGTGGTCTGGTCCACCTTCCTCTACGCGGCCCTGCTGCTGGTCATCGTGCTCGCGGTGCCGGGCGGCATCGCCGCGCTGCTCGATGCCCGGCGCCACCGGCCGCTGCCGCCCGACCGGACCATCCTGCCCCGGCCGGAGCTGCTGCCCGAGGTGCTGGGGCCCGAGACCTCCTCCGGCCCCATCGTGCTCCGCAACGTGGTGCTGCGCTTCGGCGGCGTGCGGGCGATCGACGGGCTGGACCTCACCATCGAGCGCGGCAAGGTGCATGGCCTGATCGGGCCCAACGGCTCCGGCAAGACCACGACGCTCAACGTGATCTGTGGCTTCTACGCGCCGCGGGAGGGCGAGGTGACGCTGGACGGCGCAAAGCTGCCCGCCAACGCGCCCCAGGCGCGCGGGCCCGCCGGCATCGCGCGGACCTTCCAGACGCCGCGGCTGGTGGGCGAGGCCTCGGTGCTGCAGAACGTCATGGTGGGCGGGATGATCCGTGGGCGCGCGAGCTTCCTGGAGTCGCTGCTCGCCCTGCCGCGGCACAGGCGGGACGAGGCCGCGCTGCGCGCGGCGGGGCTGCTCGCGCTGCACGCCGTGGGCCTCGCCTCGCTGGCGGAGGCCCGGGCGGACCGCCTGCAGCACAGCGAGCTCCGCTTCATGGAGATCGCCCGCGCGCTGATGCTGCGCCCCCGCTTCCTGCTGCTGGACGAGCCGGCCGCCGGCCTTTCGACCGAGGAGATCCGCCGGCTCGGCGCGCTGATCCGCGCCGTCGCGGAGGCCGGGACGGGCGTGCTGCTGGTGGAGCACCATGCCGACCTGATCTTCGACATCTGCGACGAGGTCACCGTGCTGAACCTCGGCCGCGAGCTGGCCGCCGGGACGCCGGCCGAGATCCGCGTGCACCGGGAGGTGGTCAGTGCCTATCTCGGCGGCTGAGAAGCTGCTCGCCGTCCGCGGCCTCGTGGCCGGCTACGGCAAGATCACCGTGCTGCACGGCGTGGACCTGGCGATCGGCGCGGGCGAGGTGGTCGCGCTGCTCGGGCCGAATGGCGCGGGCAAGACGACGCTGCTCAGCGCCATCTCCGGCCTGCTGCCCTGGAGCGCGGGGGAGGTCCGCTTCGGCGGCCGCGACATGGCGGGCGCCGGCCCGCGGGAGGCGGCGCGTGCCGGCCTCGTCCACGTGGTGGAGGGTCACCGCGTGTTCACCCAGATCACGGTCGCCGACAACCTGGCGCTCGCCGGCTACGACCTGACGCGGCGGGAGCGCGCGGCGCGCATCGAGGAGGCGCTGGCCTTCTTCCCCGAAATCGCCGCCAAGCGGCACGAGCGGGGCGGCGCGCTGAGCGGCGGTCAGCAGCAGATGCTGGCCGTCGCGCAAGGCCTTGTGCGGCGACCGCGCCTGCTGATGCTGGACGAGCCCTCGGCCGGCCTCTCGCCCGTGCTGGTGGACCGGGTGCTGGAGGTGGTGGGGCGGCTCCGCGCCGCGGGCACGTCGGTGCTGCTGGTGGAGCAACTGGTCGAGAAGGCGCTCGCCGCCGCCGACCGCGTCTATGCGCTGGCACAGGGCCGCATCGTGCTGGAAGCGCAGGCGGAGGAGGCGGACCTGCCGCACCGGCTGGAGCGGGCCTATTTCGGGCAGGACGTGCCGACGGCGCTGCATGCGTGACCCGGGCCGTTGAGGCGCCTGCGCACGCCTGTTACGCTTCGCGCCGTCCTGGCGGAGGCTCGCATGCGACGCTGGCTCATGGCCGGGCTGGCGGCCATCGCGCTGACGGGTCCGGCCTGGGCGCAAGGGGGCGGCGGCGGGAACAGCGTGCTGCGCGTCATCCCCAGCGCCGACCTCACCGAGCTCGACCCGACGCGCGGCGCCAACCTGGTCTCCCGCATCTATTCCCAGATGGTGTTCGAGACGCTGTTCGCGCTGGACGGCACGTTGACGCCGCGGCCGCTGATGCTGGAGAGCAGCGCGCCGGGCGCCGACCGGCTGCGCTGGGACTTCACGCTCCGCCCAGGGCTGCGCTTCCACAATGGCGAGCCGGTCACCTCGCGCGACGTCGTCGCCTCGCTCGAGCGCTGGATGGGCAGCACCTCCATCGGCGGCCAGCTCAAGGCCCGCCTCGCTTCGCTGGAGGTGGTGGACGAGCGGCGGCTGGCCCTGACGCTGAAGGAGCCCTTCGGCCTCGTCGAGTTCATCCTCGCCGGCCCCGGCGCGCCGATTGCCGCCATCATGCCGGAAGCCGATGCGCGGCGGCCGATCGGCAGCCCCTTGCCGAACCCGATCGGTTCCGGCCCCTTCCGCTACCTGGCCGGGGAGCGCGTCGCCGGCCACCGCGCCGTCTTCGCGCGCAACCCGGACTACCAGCCACGTCCCGAACCGACGGACGGCCTCGCCGGCGCGCGCATCGTCAAGGTGGACCGCGTCGAGTGGATCGTGATGCCGGACGCGGTGACGGCCGCGAACGCGCTGGTGACCGGTGAGGCCGATCTGTGGGAGCAGGTGACGCCCGACCTCGCGCCCTTCCTGACGGGCCGCGGCATCACCGTGAAGCGGCTTGCCTCACTCCCCTCCGTCACCTTCGTGCGGCCGAATTTCCAGATCCCGCCCTTCAACGACGTGCGCGCCCGCCAGGCCCTGGCGCTGCTGTTCGACCAGCGGGAGATGCTGGACGCGGTGGCGGGCGACAAGGTGCCCTCCCAGCCCTGCTGGTCCTTCACCGTCTGCGGCGGCCCGCTCTCGACGGAGGCGGGATCGGAGCCCTACCGCAAGCCCGACCTGGAGCGCGCCCGCGCGCTGATGCGGGAGGCCGGCTACAATGGCGAGCGGCTGGTGCTGGTGGCGACGCCACAGCTACCCGTCATTGGCCAGATGGCGCAGGTGGCGGAGCAGCGCCTGAAGCAGATCGGCGTGAACGTGGACGTGGAGATGATGGACTTCGCGGCCATGTTCCCGCGCATCCAGGCGCCGAACAAGCCGCTCGGCCAGGGCGGGTACCACCTGTTCACCTACTATGCGGCGGGCGTCTTCTGGTTCCACCCGCTGACCAACCTCTCGCTCGACCTCTCCTGCCCCGCCTCGTCCTGGGCGGGCTTCCCCTGCGACGCGGAGGGCGAGCGGCTGCGCCAGGCCTTCCTCGCCGCGCCCGACGACGCGGCGCGCCGGACCGCCTACGAA
>DASQVL010000077.1:0-2470 GCA_035640795.1 Crenalkalicoccus sp.
CGCGCCCTGGTCGCGCGGCTGAACGCGACGCTCGCCGGCGGCGTGACTGGCGCCTTCCCGGCGGCACAGCTCAGCCTGGACTGCGCCGTCGCCGCGGCGCTCGATGCCGGGCCGGCGCTCGCCGAGGAGGATCGGCTGCGCACTGCCTGGGCCGTGGAGCGCGGACGCGACGCCGCGGCGGGGGCGACGCTCGCGGGACCGCACCGCGCCGATCTCGGCGTGCTGCATGTCGAAAAGGCGCTGCCGGCGGCGCTGCTCTCGACCGGCGAGCAGAAGGCGCTGCTCGTCTCCATCGTCCTCGCGCACGCCGCGCTGATCGCCGAGGCGCGCGGCTTCGCGCCGCTGCTGCTGCTGGACGAGGTGGCGGCGCATCTGGACGCCGTGCGGCGCGAATCGCTCTTCGCCGCACTCGCGGCATTGCCCGCGCAAAGCTTCCTGACGGGCACGGATCCGGGCATCTTCCGGCCGTTGCGCGGGCTTGCCGAAGGCTTCCGCGCACGTCCCGGAATACTCGTTCCCGATGCCGATTTTACCGTGTCCTAAGCCTCGGCAATCACTATATTCAGCGGGGTCAGAGACCCCTTCCAGACAGGCTTTCCAAGGAGTTTGCCGCCGGCATGAGCGACGCCGCCGCGCGCGCCCCCAACGCCCCGACCGAAGGCGCCGGTGGCGAGGATTACAACAGCGCCTCCATCACCGTGCTGCGCGGCCTGGAAGCCGTGCGCAAGCGGCCGGGCATGTATATCGGCGATACCGATGACGGCACCGGCCTGCACCACATGGCCTTCGAGATCATCGACAACGCAGTGGACGAGGCGCAGGCCGGCTTCGCCACGCGCGTGGATGTGACGCTGAACGGCGACGGCAGCGTGACCGTGCGCGACGACGGGCGCGGCATCCCGGTGGACATCCATGCCGAGGAAGGCATCTCCGCCGCCGAGGTGGTGCTCACCCGCCTGCATGCCGGCGGCAAGTTCAACCAGAACTCCTACAAGGTCTCGGGCGGCCTGCACGGCGTCGGCGCCGCGGTGGTCAACGCGCTCTCCGAATGGATGGAGGTGCGGATCTGGCGCGGCGGGCAGGAGCACTTCCTGCGCTTCGAGCACGGCGAGGCGGTGCAGCCGCTGCGGGTCGTCGGCCCCTCCGATGCGCCGGGCGGCACGGAAGTGACCTTCAAGCCGAGCAGCGGCACCTTCACGAAGACGGAATACGACTTCGCGGTGCTCGAGCGCCGCCTACGCGAGCTCGCCTTCCTCAACTCCGGCCTGCGCATCGCCATGACGGACGACCGCCACGTGCCGGCGCAGGAGACGCGCTTCGATTTCCGCGGCGGCCTCGTCGCCTTCGTCGAGTGGCTCGACCAGGGCAAGGAGCCGCTGTTCCGCCCGCCCATCTCCGTCGTCTCGAAGGAGCAGGACGGCATCCGCGTCGAGCTGGCGATGTGGTGGAACACCTCGCCGCGCGAGGTGGCGCTCTGCTTCACCAACAACATCCCGCAGCGCGATGGCGGCACGCACCAGGCGGGCTTCCGCCAGGCGCTGACCCGCGTCGTCGCCAAGGTGGCCGAGGAGCTGGCGAAGAAGGAGAAGGTGGAGCTTTCGGGCGAGGACATGCGGGAGGGGCTGACCTGCGTCCTCTCGGTGAAGGTCCCCGATCCCAAGTTCAGCTCCCAGACCAAGGACAAGCTCGTCAGCTCCGAGGTCCAGCCGGTGGTGCAGGCGGCGGTCGCCGATGCGCTGACCCACTGGTTCGAGACCCATCCGAAGGAGACGAAGCTCGTCGTCGAGCAGGTCGTGCTCGCCGCCGCGGCGCGCAAGGCGGCGCAGCTCGCCCGCGAGAAGGTGGGGCGCAAGAACGCGCTCGACGTCTCGACGCTGCCCGGCAAGCTCGCCGACTGCCAGGAGAAGGATCCGGGGAAGAGCGAGCTCTTCCTCGTCGAGGGCGACAGCGCCGGCGGCTCCGCCAAGCAGGGCCGCAACCGGGTGTTCCAGGCGATCCTGCCGCTCAAGGGCAAGATCCTGAACGTCGAGCGCGCGCGCGTGGACAAGATGCTGTCCTCGGCCGAGATCGGCACGCTGATCACCGCGCTCGGCACCGGCATCGGCCCGGGCGAGCCGGCGCGCGGCGGCTTCGACGCGGAGAAGCTGCGCTACCACCGCATCGTCATCATGACCGACGCCGATGTGGACGGCAGCCACATCCGCACCCTGCTGCTGACCTTCTTCTTCCGCCAGATGCCGGCGCTGATCGAGCGCGGGCACCTCTACATCGCCCAGCCGCCGCTCTACCGCGCCAAGCGCGGCAATGACGAGCGCTACCTGAAGGACGACCGGGCGCTGGAGGACTTCCTGCTGGAGAAGGCGCTCGCCGGCGCGCGGCTGCGGCTCGCCGATGGCCGCGAGGCGGCGGGCGAGGCGCTGGCCGGCGAGGTGGCGACGCTGCGCGAGGTGGCGCGCCGCGTCCGCCGGCT
>DASQVL010000078.1:0-5787 GCA_035640795.1 Crenalkalicoccus sp.
GGCCGGCGCGGCCATGGCGGCGCCGGCCAGGGCCGGCAGCGCGGGCACGCCACCCAGGGTCTCGCGACGATCCATGGCGCCCCTCCGGTCCCGGCGCGGCACGTCGCTCCGGCCGGTGCGGGCCGAGGCTGCCACGGCCGGGGCCGCCGCTTCACGGGAAACCGGGGAATCGGCCTGCACCGGGCGTCACGGCGCCCGGCCGGCAACGCCGCGCGCTACTTCGGCGCCAGCACCATCACCATCTGGCGGTTCTCGAGGCGGGGCATCTGCTCCACCTTGATGGTGTCGCCGAGGTCGCCGCGGATCCGCTCCAGCACCCTGACGCCCAAATCCTGGTGCGCCATCTCGCGGCCGCGGAAGCGGAGCGTCACCTTCACCTTGTCGCCCTCGCCGATGAAGCTCTTCATCTGCTTCATCTTCACATCGTAGTCATGGTCGTCGATATTGGGACGGACCTTGACTTCCTTGAGCTCGACTATTTTCTGCTTCTTGCGGGCTTCATTGGCCTTCTTTTGCTGTTCGTACTTGAACTTGCCGTAGTCGGTGATCTTGCAGACGGGCGGGACGGCGTTGGGGCTGATCTCCAGCAAGTCCATGCCAACGTCATAGGCGCGGAGCAGCGCTTCGCGCGCGCTCATCACACCGAGCATCTCGCCATGTTGGTCGATCAGCCGGACCTGCGGGACGCGGATCTCCTCGTTCACGCGGGGGCCCTCGCGGGTCGGCATCTGCGGCGGAAGGGGGCCTCGGGCTATGGGTCGCTCCTGTCGTGGTGTCGAATCGGCCTGACTTTATGGGGTTCGACTTACCGCTACGCAACCAGGATCGCATCGGACGGCGCGGCCCGGGGCGCCAGGTCGGGCGGCGTCCCCTCCCGCGCCAGACGCGCCACCGCTTCGGCGAGCGGCAGGCTCTCCTGCTCCCGGCCGGGCAGGCGGCGCAGCACCAGTTGGCCCTCCTCCGCCTCCCGCCTGCCGACCACGGCGAGGACGGGCACCCGCGCCTCGATATGGTCCACCACCTTTCGGTTGATCTTCTCGTTGCGGAAATCGGTCTCGACGCGCAGGCCGGCGGCGGCGAGCGCCGCCGCAGCGCGTTCGGCGAAGGGCGCGGCCTCGTCCACGATGGTCGCCACCACCACCTGCACCGGCGCGAGCCAGAGCGGGAAGCGGCCCGCATACTGCTCGATCAGAATGCCGAGGAAGCGCTCGAAGCTGCCGAGGATGGCGCGGTGCAGCATGACGGGGCGTTTCCGCGTGCCGTCCTCGGCGACGTATTCGGCGCCGAGGCGCTCGGGCAGCACGTAGTCCACCTGCAGCGTGCCGCACTGCCAGTCGCGCCCGATGGCGTCGCGCAGCACGAATTCCAGCTTCGGGCCGTAGAAGGCGCCCTCTCCCGGGTTCAGCTCGTATTCGACGTCCGCGAGGCGGCAGGCCTCCCGCAGTGCGGCCTCCGCCTTGTCCCAGCTCTCCTCCGTCCCGGCGCGCTTGGCCGGGCGGTCGCTGAACTTCACGCGGAAGGCGTCGTAGCCGAAATCGCGGTAGATGGAGGCGAGCAGCGCCACGAAGCGCGCCGTCTCCGGCGCGATGTCCGCCTCCTCGCAGAAGATGTGCGCGTCATCCTGGGTGAAGGCGCGCACGCGCATGATGCCGTGCAGCGCGCCGGAGGGCTCGTAGCGGTGGCAGGAGCCGAACTCCGCCATGCGCAGCGGCAGCTCCCGGTAGCTGCGCAGGCCCTGGTTGAAGATCTGCACATGGCAGGGGCAGTTCATCGGCTTGAGTGCCAGGACGCGGTCCTTCTCCGCCTCGTCCTCCACAGTCGCGATGAACATGTGCTCGCGGAACTTGTCCCAGTGGCCGGAGGCTTCCCACAGCCTGCGGTCCACCAGCTGCGGCGTGCGCACCTCCTTGTAGCCGGCGGCATCCAGGCGGCGGCGCATATAGGCCTCGACGGTGCGGTAGAGCGTCCAGCCCTTCGGATGCCAGAAGATGCTGCCCGCCGCCTCCTCCTGCAGGTGGAAGAGATCCATCTCGCGGGCGATGCGGCGATGGTCCCGCTTCTCGGCCTCCTCCAGCTGATGCAGGTGGGCGTCGAGCTCCGCCTGGTCGCGCCAGGCGGTGCCGTAGATGCGGGAGAGCATGGCGTTCCGGTGGTCGCCCCGCCAATAGGCGCCGGCGACCTTCATCAGCTTGAACGCGGTGCCGACATCGCCGGTCGAGCGCATGTGCGGCCCGCGGCAGAGATCCACCCATTCGCCCTGGCGATAGAGGGTGATGGTCTCGCCCTCCGGCAGGTCGCGGATCAGCTCGACCTTGTAGCACTCGCCCTTCGCCTGGAAGAGCGCGGCGGCGTCCTCCCGCGACACCACCTCGCACTCGAAGCGCGCGTTGCGGGCGATGATCTCGCGCATCTTCGCCTCGATCGCCGGGAAATCCTCCGGCGTGAAGGGCTCGTTGCGCGCGAAATCGTAGTAAAAGCCGTTCTCGATGGCGGGGCCGATCGTCACCTGCGTCCCCGGGTAGAGCTCCTGCACCGCCTCGGCCAGCACATGCGCCGCGTCGTGGCGGATCAGCGGCAGGGCTTCCGGGTCCTTGCGGGTGACGAAGCGGATGGCGGCGTCGTGCTCGATGCGGGTGGAGAGGTCGCGGAGAGTGCCGTCCACCTGCATGGCGAGGGCGGCGCGGGCGAGGCCCGGTCCGATCGCCGCTGCGACCTCGGTGCCCGTCACCGGCCCGTCGAAACGGCGCACGGATCCATCGGGCAGGGTGATCGCGGGCATGCGGGGCTCCTCGGGGGGAGAGGTGGGGATGGCGCGGGAGCGGGGGCAGCGTCAAGGCGTGGGCTGCCCTTGGGGGAGGAAGGGAACTTCCTCCCCTCAACCCCCACCTACCTTCTTCTTATCCTTTCTCCGCGGCGCTTGCCAGGTCCGACTGGAAGACTCCCAGCCAAGACGGGTCCGTCCTACTCGAACCGGTTGCTCTTCGGGAAGCCGTTCGGCGGCAGCCTTCCCGCCCCCGCCCGATTGCCGCGCCACGGCGCGAGTTCCGTCTCCACCCGCACCCGGTCGCCGAGCCGCCAGGAGAGCCCCTCCTTCCGCGTGAACACCTTCGCGTCGGACAACCCGCCATCCTTGTAGGATTGCAGCTGCACGCCGCGGCCGCGCGCCATCTCCGGCACCTGGTCCAGCGGGAAGAGCAGCAGCTTGCGGTTCTCGCCGATCACCGCGACGGTGTCGCCCTCGGCCGGGACGCAGACCGCCGCCTCCTTCCCCGGCTCCAGCACCAGCACCTGTTTGCCGGTGCGCTTCTCGGCCAGCAGCTCCTCCCCCGGTACGACGAAGCCGCGGCCATCCTGCGCGGCGACCAGGAAGCGCTGGCCGTCGCGGTGGACATGCAGCCCGACCACCGCGTCCTCGTTGGAAAGATCCACCATCAGCCGCACCGGCTGGCCGTCGCCGCGGCCGCGCGGGATGGCGTCGGCCTTCAGCGTGTAGGCGCGCCCATTCGTGGCGAAGAGGACGATGCGGTCCGTCGTCTCGGCATGCGCCCAGAAGTGCAGCGCATCGCCCTCCTTGAAGCGGAAATCCGTGCCCTCCGGTAGGTGGCCCTTCTGGGCGCGAATCCAGCCCTTCTCCGACAGGATCACGGTGATCGGCTCGCGCTCGACGAAGGCGGCCTCGTCCACCAGCACGGCGGGCAGGACGCGGCCGGTCTCGGTCCGCCGCTTGCCGAGCGCGCCCTCGCCGAACTTCGCCCGCATGGCCTCGAGCTCGGCGCCGATCGCCTCCCACCGCTTCGCCTCGGACTTCATCAGCCCCTGCAGCGCCTTCTGCTCCGCAACGAGCTTCTTGTGCTCCTTGCGGATCTCCATCTCCTCGAGCTTGCGCAGCGCACGCAGCCGCATGTCGAGGATGGCGTTGGCCTGCACCTCGCTCAGCGAGAAGGCGGCCATCAGCGCCTCCTTGGGCTTGTCCTCCTCGCGGACGATGCGGATCACCTCGTCGAGGTTGAGGTAGACGATGAGGTAGCCGTCGAGGATCTCGAGCCGCCGCGCGATCGCGGCCAGTCGGTGCTCCGTCCGGCGGACCAGCACGACATGACGGTGGTCGAGCCAGGCGCGCAGCACCTCGCGCAGCCCCATGACGCGCGGCGTGCGCTCCGCGTCCAGCACATTCATGTTGAGCGGGAAGCGGCTTTCGAGCTGGGTCGCGCGGAACAGCGTCTCCATCATCACCGCGGGATCCACGGTGCGGCTCTTCGGCTCCAGCACGAGGCGGACCACGTCGGTACTCTCGTCCCGCACGTCGCCGAGCAGCGGCAGCTTCCGCTCCTCCATCAGCTGGGCGATCTGCTCAACGAGCTTGGCCTTGGCGACTTGGTAGGGGATCTCCGTGACGATCACCGCCCAGGTGCCGCTCTTCCCCTTCTCCACCTCCCAGCGTGCGCGCAGGCGGAAGCCGCCGCGGCCCGTTTCGTAGGCCTCGCGGATCGCCTCGGGCGGCTCCACCAGCATGCCGCCCGTGGGGAAATCCGGGCCGGGGACGTGGCGCAGCAGGTCGGCCGTGGTCGCCTGCGGGTTGCGCACCAGCTCCAGCGCCGCGGCGCAGAGCTCCCCCGCATTGTGCGGCGGGATGGAGGTCGCCATGCCCACCGCGATGCCGTTCGCGCCGTTCGCCAGCAGGTTCGGGAAGGCGGCCGGCAGGACCAGCGGCTCCTGCTCCTCCCCGTCATAGGTCGGGCGGAAATCCACCGTGTTCTCGTCGATGCCGGCGAGCATCGCCCGCGCGACCTCGGTGAGCCGCGCCTCGGTGTACCGCATGGCCGCGGCGTTATCGCCGTCGATGTTGCCGAAATTGCCCTGGCCTTCCACCAGCGGGTAGCGCGCCGCGAATTCCTGGGCGAGCCGCACCATGGCGTCGTAGATGGCGGCGTCGCCATGCGGATGGTACTTGCCCATCACGTCGCCGACGATGCGCGCGCATTTCTTGAAGCCCGCCGCCGGGTCCAGCCGCAGCTGGTGCATCGCCCAGAGCAGCCGCCGGTGCACCGGCTTCAGCCCGTCCCGCACGTCCGGCAGGCTGCGGGACATGATGGTGGAGAGGGCGTAGGCGAGGTAGCGCTCGGAGAGCGCGTCGGCGAGGCGGGTCTCGCGGGCGTCGCCGCCTTCGCCGGGCGGGGCGGTCAGGTCGTCAGGCATGTGGCAATTCGCGCTTCGTTCTCGTCAGTGGGTACACCACCCGGCCCGCTGTCGCCAGCCTCCGGGGCGGCGGACTAGAGCGTTTCCAGGCGAAGTGTGCGCGGTTCGCCGCGGGAAATGCGATCAAGAACAAGGTGCTAGGGCGTTTCAGCCGTGCACGGCACGGGTGAAACGCCCTAGTGTCCCGATTCCGAAGTCCTTCGGACTTCGTTCTCGGTCCACTAGCCTTTGTTTCCAGTGGCCTGCTGGTCCGCTCCGCTCGCTGCTGAAGCAGCGAACTTCGCGGGCAGGACACTAGCGGGGCCGGGCGGTCAGCAGGATGCCTGCCATGTAGTCGGTCCCCAGGAGGTCCGCAGCACTGACGGGCGCCACACCGCCATTGGCATGTCCGAGCGCGAAGAACCGCAGGCCTTGGGCCTCAAGCTCGCCAAGGAAGGCGGCGACATCGAACCCCGCCGAGCGGATCTGTCCCGGCGACCACTCCATGACGATCTGCAGGTCCGGATTCGTGGCAATCGCGCGCGAGGCGCCAGCCAGGACCAGCGGTTCGGCCCCCTCGACGTCCACTTTCATCACGTCCAGCCGTCCCTC
>DASQVL010000079.1:0-5707 GCA_035640795.1 Crenalkalicoccus sp.
GGTCGGCATCGTGGTGGAGGTGGTGGCGCCCGAGGCGATGGCGGGCGCCGTGGACCGCGGCGTCTTCGCCGTGCTGCTGCAATATCCCGGCACCACCGGGGCGGTCGCCGACCCGCGCGCCGCCATCGCCGCGGCGCATGGCGCGGGCGCGCTGGCCATCATGGCGGCCGATCCGCTCGCCCTCTGCCTGCTGACGCCACCGGGCGAGCTCGGCGCCGACATCGCGGTGGGCAGCACCCAGCGCTTCGGCGTGCCCCTCGGCTATGGCGGGCCGCACGCCGCCTATATCGCGGTGCGCGATCCCCTGAAGCGGCTGCTGCCCGGGCGGCTCGTCGGTGTCTCGCTGGACGCCGCCGGCCAGCCCGCTTCGCGGCTCGCGCTGCAGACGCGGGAGCAGCACATCCGCCGGGAGAAGGCGACCTCCAACATCTGCACGGCGCAGGTGCTGCTCGCCGTGATGGCGGCGATGTACGCGGTCTGGCACGGGCCGGAGGGACTGTCGCGCATCGCCCGGCGCGTGCAGCTGCAGGCGCGGCTGCTGGCCGGCGCCGCGCGGGCGGGCGGCTTCCGGCTGCGCCACGACTCCTTCTTCGACACCATCGCGATCGAGGCGGGCGAGCGCGCCGAGGCGCTGACGGCGGCCGCGCTCGCGCGGGGCTTCAACCTGCGCCGCGTGGACCAGGGCTGCGTTGCCATCGCGCTCGATGAGACGGTGACGCGCGAGGAGCTCTCCACCCTCTGCGCGCTGCTCGGCGGCGCGCTGGAGGACGCGGCGCCGGCGGGCGGCCTGCCGGCGGCGCTCGGCCGCAGCTCGGCCTTCCTGACCGCCGAGGTGTTCTCCTCCCACCGCAGCGAGCATGCGATGCTGCGCTACCTCAAGCGGCTGGAGGAGAAGGACCTGGCGCTGAACCGCGGCATGATCCCGCTCGGCTCCTGCACCATGAAGCTGAACGCGACGGCGGAGATGCTGCCGATCAGCTTCCCCGGCTTCGCGGACATCCACCCCTTCGCGCCGGCCGACCAGGCGGAGGGCTATGCCGAGCTGATCCGCCGGCTGGAGGGCTGGCTCGCCGCCGTCACCGGCTTCGCCGCCGTCTCGCTCCAGCCCAATGCGGGCAGCCAGGGCGAGTATGCCGGGCTGCTGGCGATCCGCGCCTTCCACCAGGCGCGCGGGGAGGGGAGCCGCGATGTCTGCCTGATCCCGGCGAGCGCGCACGGCACCAACCCGGCCTCCGCCGCCATGGCGGGCATGCGGGTGGTCGTCGTCGGCTGCGACCGCGACGGCAATGTGGACCTCGACGACCTGCGCGCCAGGGTGGCGCAGCATGCGGATCGCCTCGCCGCGCTGATGGTGACCTACCCGAGCACGCATGGCGTGTTCGAGGCGGAGATCCGGGCGATCTGCGAGGTGATCCACGCCGCCGGCGGCCAGGTCTACATGGACGGCGCCAACATGAACGCGCAGGTCGGGCTGACCTCGCCCGCCGCCATCGGCGCCGATGTCTGCCACCTCAACCTGCACAAGACCTTCTGCATCCCGCATGGCGGGGGCGGGCCCGGGGTGGGCCCGATCGGCGTCGCCGCGCATCTCGCGCCGCACCTGCCGAACCATCCGCTGCACCCGGGGGCGGGGCCGGCGACCGGCTACGGCCCGGTCGCCAGCGCGCCCTTCGGCAGCGCCGGCATCCTGCCCATCTCCTACGCCTATATCCGCATGATGGGGGCGGAGGGGCTGACGCGGGCGACCGAGGTCGCGATCCTCTCGGCCAACTACGTCGCCCATCGCCTCGCGCCGCACTACCCGGTGCTCTACCGCGGCCAGGGCGGCATGGTGGCGCATGAGTGCATCCTGGACTGCCGCGCCTTCCAGCAGAGTGCCGGCATCCAGGTGGAGGACATCGCGAAGCGCCTGCAGGATTACGGCTTCCACGCGCCGACCATGTCCTGGCCGGTGCCGGGGACGCTGATGGTCGAGCCGACCGAGAGCGAGCCCAAGGCCGAGCTCGACCGCTTCTGCGACGCGATGATCGCGATCCGGGCCGAAATCCGCGCCGTCGAGCAGGGCCGGATGGACCGCGCCGACAACCCGCTGAAGCACGCGCCCCACACGGCGGCCGAGGTTGCAGCCGCCACCTGGAACCACGTCTACGGCCGGGAGCAGGCGGCCTTCCCGCTGCCCTTCGTGCGCGCCCACAAATACTGGCCGCCGGTCAAGCGCGTGGACAACGCCTATGGCGACCGCAACCTGGTCTGCACCTGCGCGCCGCTCGAGGCCTATGCGCAGCAGGCGCAGTTGCAGGCGGCGGAGTAGGCCATGGCCGAGGCGTTCCGCATCCTCCCGCTGGAGCCGCGCCACCGCGCCGACTGGGAACGCCTCTACGCCGGCTACGCCGGGTTCTACCGGGCGAAGCAGACCCCGGAGATGCGCGAGCGGGTCTGGGGCTGGATCCACGACCCCGCCAACCCGGTGGAGGCGCTGGTGGCCGAGGCCGATGGGCGGGCCATCGGCCTCGCCCATATCCGGCCCTTCCACCGGCCGCTCAGCGCCAGCATCGGCGGCTTCCTGGACGACCTCTTCGTGGACCCGGAGTGGCGCGGGCAGCGCGTCGCCGATGCGCTGATCGCGGCGGTCGCGGCGCTGGGGCGGGAGCGGGGCTGGACCGTGATCCGCTGGATCACCGCAGACGACAATTACCGCGGCCGCGGCGTCTACGACCGGGTGGCGACCCGGACCATGTGGATCACCTACGACATCAAGCTTGGATGAGAGGCCGGGGCGCCCCGGCCGGGCGGCTGATTTCCCCGCCCGATCGGCTAAAGGGGGGGCGATGCGACGTCGCCACCTGCTGCCGGCCCTGCTGCTGCTCCGCAGCGCGCGGGTGAGCGCGACGAGCCTGCCCGCCGCCTGGCACGACGCGGCACGCAACCGCACCCTGCCGGTGCTGATCCGCCTGCCGCGCGATCCGGTGCCGGCCCCCGCCGTGCTGATCTCGCACGGGCTGGGCGGCTCGCGGGAGGGGCTCAGCTATCTCGGCCGCGCACTGGCCGAGGCCGGCTTCGTCGCCATCCACCTGCAGCACCCGGGCAGCGACACCGCGGTGTGGCGCGGCCAGAGCGACCCGGCGGCCGCCCTGGCGGCCACCGCGCGGGACGTGACGCAGGCGATGGCGCGGCTGCGCGACGGCATCTTCGCGGTAGACGAGCTGGAGCGGCGCGTGGCGGAGCCGGGGCCGCTGCACCGGCGCGTGGACCTGGCGCGGCTTGCGGCCGCCGGCCATTCCTTCGGCGCCTGGACGGTGCAGCACCTGCTCGGCGAGCGGCTGCCGGGCGGGGCGCGCGGCCTGGCGCTGCCGGACCGGCGGCTGAAGGCGGGCGTCGCCATCTCCCCGATCCCGCCCCACGACCTGCCGCCCTACCTGGCCTATGCGCGCTTCGCGGCGCCGCTGCTCTCCATCACCGGCACGCGGGACTACGGGCAGATCGGGAACACCACGCCGGCCGACCGGCTGATGCCCTTCCACGCCATCCGCGGCGTGCCGCAGGCGCTGCTGGTGCTGGATGGCGCCACGCATATGAGCTTTGCCGATGAGGCGGTGGTCGGCCGGCACCTGTCCGATGGCGGCACCCATGTGCGGGTCAGCGCGGTGACCATCGCCTTCCTGCGTGCCGTGCTGCTGGGGGACGCGGCGGCGCTGCAGCTGCTGCGGACCGGCGCGCCGGGCGTGCTGGCGGGGACGGACCGGCTGCAGCTGAAGGGGTTCGCCGGGGCGGGGTGACGCGTGTCCTCCGTCCCGGGCAAGGTCCAGGGCATGGCGGCAATCGCGGCGGGGCCATCCTGGACGGGCGGCTGCGGCGGCCGGTTGCCGCCGCCGTCCCCCGCATTGCGCGGCGGTGAGGTTTTTTGCACTCTCCCTCCACCGGAAGGGAAGGATACGTTTCGATGGACCGCCGCAACCTGCTGGCCGGCGCCGCCGGCGCCGCTGCGCTGGCCGCGCCGAACCTGGCCAGCGCGCAGCCCAGGATCCGTTGGCGCTGCCCGGGCAGCTTCCCGAAGTCGCTGGACACGCTCTTCGGCACGCAGGAGCACATCGCGAAGCGCGTCTCCGAGATCACCGACGGCGCCTTCCAGATCCAGGTCTTCGGCCCGGGCGAGCTCGTGCCGGCGCTGCAGGTGCTGGATGCGGCGGGCGGCGGCAACGTGGAGTGCGGCTTCACCAGCGCCTACTACTATCTCGGCAAGGATCCTTCGCTCGCCATCTGCACCTGCCTGCCCTTCGGCCTCTCCAGCCGGCAGCACTGGGCCTGGCTCACCGCCGGCCCGGCCCGGGAGCTGTATGCCGATGTCTACCGCGACCAGGGCGTCATCGGCATCCCCGCCGGCAACACCGCGGCGCAGATGGGCGGCTGGTTCCGCAACGAGATCAAGAGCGTCGAGGACCTGAAGGGGCTGAAATTCCGCATCGCCGGCTATGGCGGCGCGGTGCTGCAGCGCCTCGGCGTCGTCGCGCAGCAGATCGGCGGGCCGGACATCTACCCGTCGCTGGAGCGGGGCGTGATCGACGCCGCCGAGTGGGTCGGGCCCTATGACGACGAGAAGCTCGGCTTCAACCGCATCGCCAAATTCTACTACTACCCGGGCTGGTGGGAGTACGCGCCGTCCATCGACATGATGGTGAACATCAAGGCCTGGGAGGCGCTGCCCAAGCCGTACCAGGCGGCGCTGGAGACGGCCTGCGCGGAAGGCTGGCACTGGATGGCGGCGCGCTACGATGTGCTGAACCCGCAGGCGCTGCGTCGGCTGGTCGGCAGCGGGACGCAGCTGCGCGCCTTCCCGCGCGACGTGATGGAGGCGAGCTACAAGTCGGCGCAGGAGCTGTATGCGGAGATCGGCGCGCAGAACGCCCGGTTCCGGAAGATCCACACGGAGTGGGACAGGTTCCGCCGGGACGAGACGCAGTGGTTCCGCATCGCGGAGGACAGCCTGGCGAATTTCCTGGCGGTAGCGACGGCGCAGCGGGGCTGAAGAACCGCGCGCACTTCGCCTGGAAATGCTCCAGCCTGACCCGAGCGGCCCCGGCCGCGAGACGGAAAGGGAACGGAAAAGGACGGAGAGGGTCCTGGGGGAGGACGGGAAATTCCTCCCCCAAGGGCAACCCACGCCTACCTGGCTGCCTGCCGCACGAAGCGGAGCTGGAAGTAGTTGTTCGCCGTCTGCACCACCTCCGTCCCGTCGCGCACGGCCCAGACGATCTGCTGCTGGTGCAGCGGAATCGAGGCCACGTCCTCCCGGATGAGGGCGGCCGACTCCGAGATCATCGCCTGCCGCCTGTCCTCATCCGTCTCCACCGCAATGGCGTCGATCAGCGCATCGAGTTTCGGGTTGGAATAGCCCCCATTGTTGAATACGCCGCGCGTGCCGTTGCGGGAGCCGACGAGGTTGAACAGCGCGTTGTGCGCGTCGCTGGTGCCTGGGCTCCAGCCCAGCAGGTAGAAGCTGGTGTTGAAGCGGGGCGCGTTCACCTCGGCGAAGAAGCGGGCGCGGGTCTGCGCGTTCAGCGTGATGCGCACATTCACCTTGGCCAGCATGGCCACGATCGCCGTGCAGATCGCCTCGTCATTCACGTAGCGGTCGTTCGGGCAGTCCATGGTCACGCCGAAGCCGTTCGGGTAGCCGGCCTCGGCCAGCAGCTTCTTCGCGGCTTCGGGG
>DASQVL010000080.1:0-3177 GCA_035640795.1 Crenalkalicoccus sp.
AGATCGGCGCGCCGACGATGGAGGAGAAGGGGATCGCCAGCATGAAGAGCGAGACCACGCGGGCCCGGTAGACCGAGGGGAACCACAACGTCAGATAGAAGATGATGCCCGGGAAGAAGCCCGCCTCGGCGATGCCGAGCAGGAAACGCAGGATGTAGAAGACCCATTCGGGTGAGATCCCGGTCCAGCGGGCGATCGGCTCGATGAAGGCGAAGGCGCCGGAGATGAGGCCCCAGCTGAACATGATTCGCGCGATCCAGAGCCGCGCGCCGAACCGGTCGAGCGCCAGGTTGGACGGCACCTCCAGCAGGAAGTAGGCGATGAAGAACAGGCCGGCGCCGAGGCCGTAGGCCGATTCCGACAGGCCAAGCGCCGCGTTCATCTGCAGCTTGGCGAAGCCTACGTTCACCCGATCCAGATAGGCGACGAAGTAGCAGGCCACGAGGAACGGCATCAGCCGCCACATGACCTTGCCGATGGTCCGTTTCTCGATCTCGGGCATGACCGCGTTCCCTCCCTTGGGCGGCATCCGTGCGCCTGTGCACGCCTCCGCCGCCTCGGTGTTTCGCTCGTAGCGTGGGCGCACACATGCGGGCGTCCACCTCCGTCCGCGATCTGCGCCCACCGCGCAGCAACGCGCAAGGAGGCGGCCAAGCTTCTGCCGGCGTGCTCAGCGCGAGGCCGGCTCGAAGCGCCAGGGCGCGGCGCCTTCCACGAGCGGGTCGAGCGCCAGGCGATGCTCCAGCGGCGGGAAGGCGCGGCTGCGGCAGTCCAGCCGGTCGCAGAGCCGGCAGGAGAGGCCGATGCCGACCATCGCCCCTTCCAGCTCGAGGCCGGCCGAATAGACCACCTCCGGCGCGCGGCCGATGTCGCAGCCCATGGCGACCACATGGACCGGCGCCGGCTCCCCCCACCGCACCACTGGCCCCTGCACGGTGCGCGCGAAACACAGGAAGGCCGCACCGTCCGGCAGCTGGGCGAGCTGGACGCGGAGCTGCCCCGGCGTCGCGAAGGCCTGATGCACCACCCATTTCGGGCAGGAGCCGCCGAAGCGGGCGAAGGGGAAGCCCGCCGCGCTGAAGCGCTTGTCCACGTTGCCCGCCGGGTCCGCGCGCAGGAAGAAGAAGGGCACGCCGCGCGCGCCTTCCCGTTGCAGGGTCGAGAGGCGGTGGCAGGACTGCTCGAAGGAGACGCCGAAGCGCGCCGCCAGCGCCTCCACGTCGTGCCGGAGCTCCCGCGCCGCGGCCAGGTAGGCGGCGTAGGGCATCAGCAGCGCGCCGGCGCCGTAGTTCAGCAGGCCGATGCGGATGAGCTGCGCGGCCTCGGCGCTCGAAGGTTCGAAGCCCGCCATCGCCGCCTGCACCGCCTCCCCGGCCTCGAGCAGCATCAGCTGGAAGGCGAGGTGGAAGCCGCGGCTTTCGCGCGGCAGGGTCTCCGAGAGGTCGAGGCGCCGCGCGCCCGGGTCGTAGCGCCGCAGCGCGCCGTCCACCAGCGCGCCCACGGTGATGCTGAGGCCGTGGCGGCGGCGCAGCCGCTCGGCCACCGCGTGGTTCATCTCGGGCGGCGGCGCGGCAAGCTCGGCGCCGATCGCCTCCGCCGCCTGCTCCAGCGCCGGGAAGTGGTTGGCGCGGTCGTGGAAGAAGTCGCGCGCCTCCTCGGTCGGCAGCAGGATGCGGCGGCCGGTGGGCAGGGCGATGCCGCCGCTATCCTCCCGCGCCACCCGCCAAGCGCGGTACAGGGCGAGCACGGCGCGGCCGATATTGGGCGCGCTGGCGGCGAGCGTCTCCACCTCCGCCTCCGGCACCTCCTCGAGCCCGAGCAGGGGGTCGGAGAGCACCTCGCGCAGCCCGGTCTCCAGCGCGCGTTCGCGCAGGCCCGAGAGCACGGCGAGATCGACCTCCAGCGCCTCGGTCAGCTTGATCAGCAGGCTGGCCGTGACGGCGCGCTGGTCGTGCTCGATCAGGTTCAGGTAGCTGGCGGAAATGCCAAGCCGGGCGGCGAGCGCCTGCTGGGCCAGGCCCTTCTCCATGCGCAGGCGGCGGATCGTCCGGCCGATGAGGGGGCGGGCCATCCCTTTACGTCCTTTACTGGATCAGGCGGCTCCCGGTGAAGAACGCTACAGGTTTGCGGCGCCACCGGGCAGATTTCCGCTGAACTTAGCACCCGCAATGTGAATTCTTAACCCCGACAACGATGCCGCTGGAGGTTCCGCGTGATGCGTCCCCTTTCCACCCCCGCCACCGCCCCCGAAGGCAGCCTTGGCGGCGAGCAGCCCGAGCCCGACCGTTTCAACGGCATCCGGCGCGACTACACCCCGGCCGATGTCGCCCGCCTCGCCGGCTCCTTCCGCGTGCAGCACGCCATTGCCGAGATGGGCGCGCGGCGCCTCTGGCACCTGCTGAGGACGGAGCCCTTCGTGCCGACCCTCGGCGCGCTGACGGGGATGCAGGCGCTGCAGCAGGTGAAGGCCGGGCTGCAGGCGATCTATCTGTCCGGCTGGCAGGTCGCCGCCGATGCGAACACCTCGGCGACGATGTACCCTGACCAGTCGCTCTACCCGGTGGACAGCGTGCCGACCGTGGTGCGCCGGATCAACAACGCGCTGCGCCGCGCCGACCAGATCGCGACGCTGGAGCGGATCGAGGGCAAGGCGGACGACCGCACCCACTACATGGCGCCCATCGTGGCCGATGCCGAAGCCGGCTTCGGCGGCGCGCTGAACGCCTATGAGCTGATGCGCCACATGATCGAGGCGGGCGCGGCCGGCGTGCACTTCGAGGACCAGCTCGCCTCGGAGAAGAAGTGCGGCCATCTCGGCGGCAAGGTGCTGGTGCCGATCAGCCAGCACATCCGCACGCTGAACGCCGCGCGGCTCGCCGCGGATGTGGAAGGCGTGCCGACCGTGCTGCTCTGCCGCACCGATGCCGAGAGCGCGCAGCTTCTCACCGCCGACGTGGATGAGCGCGACCGGCCCTTCATCGACGGGGAGCGCACGCCGGAGGGCTTCTTCCGCATCAGGAAGGGCGTGGGCAAGCAGTACGCCATCGCGCGCAGCCTGGCCTACGCGCCCTATGCCGACCTGCTGTGGTGGGAGACGAGCGAGCCCGACCTCGACGACGCACGCGACTTCGCCGAGGCGATCCACCGGCAGTTCCCGGGCAAGATGCTCGCCTACAA
>DASQVL010000081.1:0-6185 GCA_035640795.1 Crenalkalicoccus sp.
GGCCTGGTCGAAGCAAACCAGCGTTTGCTCCAGGGCCGCACGGTGTTGCGGCGCGGCGCCGCCGGCCGCGACGATCTGGCCGATCCGCACGGCGTCGCGGAACATCGCCTCCTCGGCTGCAAGTCGCCGCTCCCGCCACGACAGCAGGCGATCAAGGTCGTGCCGGGCGGACATCGTCAGCCGCTGCCGGCGGCGCCCGTCCGACACCGGCGGGACGAGGCGTTGCACCGCCAGCAGGAGGGCAGCCGCCATGCCGACGAACAGCACGGTGAACAGAAATGTCTGCGGATTGTAATGCTGGGGGTTGGTCGGAGCGAGGATCGCCGGGATGAAAATGAGGTTCAGCCGGCCGAGCGCCGCGGCCAGCGGGTTCGGCCGCGTCATCAGGATCGCCGCGCCGATCACGAAGGGCGCCAGCGCGATCGCCAGCAAGGGGAAGGCGGTGGCGCCGTCGAGAATCACGAATTTTAGGATCCCGGCGAGGAGGCCGGCGATGGGTGCCGCGACCAGCGCCATGATGGTGAAGCCGAGCGGGGTGGGTGTGGTGGCGCCCAGCCCGATGATCACGACCACGAGCGAGAGGGAGAAGTCGGAATCCGGCCAGCCGCCCAGGACGAAGAAGACGGCGGCGGCCGCCAGATAGAAGCATGCGCGGGCGCCCGCTTCCGCCGCGAGGCGGTGCGAGCGGTAGAAGGGCGTGCGCCACGCGAGCGGCGGTCGTGATCCGGAGCCCAGGGCGGTCAGGCTCTGGCGCACTTCCGCGTCCCGGCGCAACAGCTCCGCCAGCCCCCATTCCAGCGCCGCGCCGAGCGGTGGGCCGTCTCCGGTCTCGCGGTCCCGCGCGTGTGGGAGGGGCGGTGACGCCGCTAAGTGTTCGAGCGCGGCGATCAGCGTCTCGCGGCAGCGCGGGTCGGTGGCCGCCGGCACCGCGGCCAGCGCGCGGGCCGCGTGCAGTTCGGCCACCAGCGCGACGGCCGTGCTTCGGGCCGCCGCGCTCCTCGCCGGACCGCTGCTCGACTCCGGCACCAGCGTCGCCATCTCGGGGCGGAGCGCGGCGATGTCGCGCAGGATCTCCGCCGCGGTCGTGGCGTTCGCTTCCTCGCCGCGCAGCACGGCGCCGACATAGGCGCGGACGCGCTGATGAATCGCCGCCAGCCGGGACGCCAATAGGGCATGGTTGTCGGGAGCGGCGAGGAGGGTGTTCACGACGGCAAGCGCGGCGATACCGATGGCGATGGCGGCGCCCCGGGCCACGCTGGATTCGAAGACGTTCTGCGGCGTGTCCATCTGCTGGACCGCGATGAACGCCACCGTGTAGCCCGAAAGCACGGCGGCATAGGCCCGGCTGCCGTCCAGCAGCCCGGCCGCGTAGACGCAGAGGCCGATCCACAGGGCGACGGCGCCGAGGAGGAGGTCACGGGCCTGCGCGAAGGCACCGACGATGACGATCGACGTCGTCACCCCGATGATCGTCGCGAACAATCGGAAGGTCGCCTTCTCCAGGACCTGCCCCCGGGTCGGCAGCGCCAGGATCGCGACGGTGATCGCCGCCGTGGACGGCGCCTCGAGCTGCAGCCAGAAGGCAGCGCACAAGGCCAGGACGACGGCAGTCCAGATGTGGAGGGCGAAGGCCCACGCCCCCAGCGGGATTCCTGCGAACTCGGTCCATCGGGGGGCGGTCGTGGCGCTCACCGCGTCGCCCCACGCGCCAAGGCGGCGTCGGAGAGGGACATCCAGAGGATCGCGCGGGCGTCAGGCACCCGGAGCATGGTCGCCCGCAACGACGTCTGGTAGGCCGCGATCCCCTGGGCCAGCGCAGAACGCAAGAGCGCCACGATGCAATGAACGCATCGAAGGAATCGGCGTGGCCAGCATGTAGTTTCCTTGCGAAGTGAGAGGCGTTGAGAGCGTTTCGAACATGTCCCTGCACCCTCGCTCTCATGCGGCCGGAAGGATCGTTACCGCGGCTTGCCGCAACGGGTGTTGCATGCCGGCACGCGGCGTTCCTATCCCCCTCTTGGGGGGCGGAGGCATTCCCGCCGACGCGGCGGGCCTCGCGCCGCTCGCCCCCGTGCGCGTGGCCGACTGGCACGACGACGAACGCTTGTTTGTCGGGCCTAGCTTTGCACACGGTCGGTGACGAGGAGACGCGCACCCGCCCGAGCGCCTCCCAAAGAATGCACATCGCCGAAGAACTGCCGGAAGGACAAACAGTCCGCCTGGTGTTCGGACGTCGCGGCGGGACATCCTCGCCCACCTCGCTCTCGACCGAGCCTCTTTCCGACTTCGGCGGGTGGTGAGCGGCACAGGCCCAGAGGAGCGAGGTCGCTTCAGGAGGGTGCTCTTGAGCGTGCCCACGTCACCGAGCGGCGGCCATCGTTCCCCCGGTCGGAACCCGGCATCTCCCCCATCGAGGGGATAGGCCGAGCCGGCCCTTCACCGCAGGATACGGCGCAGCGAGTACGGAGCCGACGTGAGACCGAGCGCGCCGGCCGAGCGGCCTCCGCGGGCAGGCTCTCGCGGAACCGGATATTGGTAGCCGGCATCTCGGACGCCCCCTGGATCAAATGAGGTTCGTCCATGAGCAAGAGAGTCGCCGACGTGCTGGTCGAGATGTTGTACGCAGCAGGCGTGCGGACGTGCTACGGGATCGTCGGCGACACGTTGAACCGGATCGCTCACGCCATCGACCGCAGCGAGATCGATTGGGTCCACATGCGGCATGAGGAGGCCGGCGCCTTCGCAGCGGCTGCCGAAGCGCTGCTCACCGGCCGCCTTACGGCCTGCGCGGGAAGCTGCGGCCCCGGCAGCCTGCACTTCATCAACGGCCTCTATGAAGCCAACCGCAACCGCGCACCGGTCGTCCTGATCGCAACGCAGATTGTGCGGCAGGACCTCGGATTCGAGTCGATCCAGGAGATCGACTACGACGACGTGTTCAAGGGCTGCAGCGTCTATTGCGAGATGATCGTGACGCCGGAGCAGGCCCGGCGCAAGGTGGTCGCGGCCTGCCAGGCCGCGCTGACGAGACGGGGCGTCGCCGTGCTCGTCGTGCCGGCGGACATCGCCAATGCCGCCTCGCACGAGGAACCCCCGTACACCGTTCACGCGCGGCGTCCGATCATTCGTCCGAGCGACGAGGACCTCGACGAGATCGCGGCCATCCTCAACAAGAGCGAAGGGATCACGATCTATGCCGGCGCGGGCTGCGTAGGCGCGCATGATGAGGTGGTCGCCACGGCGGCGCGGCTAAAGGCGCCGACGGCGCACACGTCCCGCGGCAAGGACTTCATCGAGTACGCCAATCCCTACAACGTCGGCATGACCGGCATCATCGGCGGAGGTGCCGGCTACCGCGCCATTCTCGACTGCGATGTGCTGCTTCTGCTCGGGGCGGATTTCGCCTGGACGCAGTTCTATCCCAGTAGGGCGACGATCATCCAGGTCGACGCCGATCCGACCCACATCGGCCGACGCCATCCCGTTGCGATCGGGGTGGTCGGCGATATCAGGACGACCTTGGAGGCCCTATTGCCGCGCCTCGCGCAGCATGACGACGGCTGCTTTCTGGAGGCCCATGTGCGGCGTTTCCAGAACGACCTGGCTTCGGCGAAGGCCGAATCCGTGTCGGGTCCCGGCGCCGCGATCTCCGGGACCTACCTGACCAAGATCATCAACGAGCACGCGGCCGAAGACGCCTTGTTCGCGGCGGACGACGGGACGGCGGCGGTCTGGATGCTTCGCCACATCGACACCGGCGGCAAGCGCCGGACCTTCGCCAGCCTTCTCCATGGCACGATGGCGGGTGGGATGCCGTCGGCGCTCGGCCTGCAGAAATGCCAGCCTGACCGGCAGGTGATCTGCCTGGCGGGCGACGGCGGCTTCGCCATGCTGCTCGGGGAGCTGTTGACGGCAGTGCAGGAGGACCTGCCGATCAAGATCGCGATCTACGACAACGGCAAGCTGGGATTCGTCGACATAGAGCAGAAGGCGGCCGGCCTGCTGCCGGTCTACACGGAGTTGAAGAACCCCGACTTCGGCGAAGTGGCGAGGGCGATGGGCCTTTGGGGACATAGCGTCTCGGAGGCAGGCGAACTCGAGGAATCCGTTCGGACATGGCTCGCGCAGACCGGTCCCGCGCTGCTGCATGTGAAGGTGAAGCCGATGCAGCTCGTGATGCCGCCCTCGCCGCTTGTATCGTCGGAGGCCGTTGTCGGTATGGCGGTCTACACCGCCAGAGCGATGCTGCACGGCAAAGGTCACGATGTATGGGAGATGGTCGTCGAGAACATTCCTTGAGCATCCTCGTCGCCGGCACCATGGAATTGCGGTAGATGGGTCGTGATCCGGCAGCGCCTTTTCCATCCGCCCTCGCCGCTCTGACCCACGCGCGCTTCTACCCGCAACCCTGCCGGGCGATCCTGGACGCGCCGGCGGTGATCGTCTGCCGAGATGGCATGGGCATGGGTTGCGAGCCGATCCCCCCGGCGCGTCATGGCCCGCCGCAGTCGTGCCGCCGGCCACCCACCATACAACCCTCGAAATCCCGAGCCCGCCGGCGATGCCCGCCCCGGTCCGCTTCGGCCAAATGGCCACCTCCCTCGCCGACGTGTAGGGCGAGCTGACCGTGCTCCTCGCGCTGACCGGCTTCCACAGCATCACGGCCGCTCTCATACCGGCCTCAGGAAGTTCTGACCCTTCGTGGCAGCTGCCACGTGCGTGTGCCGCGCACTGGCTGCCGGCGACGGTGCCATGGGGGGGACAGGTCAGATCTTCCTGAGGCCGGTATCAGCCTCGCGCGCGTCGCGGCTCGACAGCCGGATGCGGACTCTGGGAGAGCGGCAGAGCCGCAGGCGCCATGCTGACCTACGGTGACATCGCGGGCGTGATCTCCGACCCGTGCGTCCAGACGGGCGGGCTTGCGGTCGTCGGGGCAGCGGTAACTCGCATCCTGCTCCGCGATCGCCCGACCTGCCGCCTGCTGGGCCAGCTCCTCTTCTTCTTGGGGCTCACCGCCCTGCTCCTCTACCACGGTGTCGTCCCCTACGAGGTGGGCCCGCCCGCCGCATCCAGCCTTGAGCGCACCTTCGTCGGTGTGGCGAAGATCATCTGGTGGACCAATGCGGCCTGTGTCCTCATCGGCGTCGTCCGCGTCTTCCTGATCCTGGATCGGCAGCCGCGCGAGGGGCGGCTGCTCCAGGATCTCGTGGTTGCCGCTCACCTTTCGCAGGCGTGGCGGCCGCAAGACCATCGTCACCCCCGGCGTCCTCGCCGCCCCGCCGCGGCAGGACGTCACCCCGGTCAAGGCACTGGCGCGGGCCTTCCGTTGGCGGCGGATGCTGGAGTCCGGCCGCTACGCCACCGTCAAGGACCTGGCCGCGGCCGAGAAGATCAACGAGTCATACGTCAGTCGGGTGCTGCGGCTGACGCTGCTGGCGCCAGACATCGTCGAGGCGATCTTGGGCGGACAGCAAGCGAATGATCTCACGCTGCCCTGCCTGCTGGAGCCGTTCCCCACCGGCTGGGTCGAGCAGAGCGCATCGCTCAGCAGGCCCCAGCGCCAGCTGGCCCGGGACGCACGGTGAACCGGATCGCCTTCACGCTCGACGGGAACGGCCACTTGGTGCGCATCTGCACCGCCGAAGAGATCGGGCACGCCCCGGTCGCACGAGCCCCGCCTGAAGGCTCGCCGCCCGATGCTTCCGGGCGGCGCCTCGCGGCGCCCCCGGACGCGAGGGCTGCGGGTCTCCGCACCGAGAAGCAAGCGCACTTCGCGCCGCGGGCGACCGCCTACGCCCGACCCGGCCCCTCGTCCCTGCCGCCGATCCGCTGGCCCGCTTGGTGCGCCGTCTCGGCCGTGTTCCGCGAAAGCCGCTCCGTCAGCCCGAACAGCTCGCGCAGGTTGTCCTGGTAGTACCGGGTCTGGATGTCCAGGACGTCCCCGGGCGTCCGCGCCTGGGCCAGCTGCTGCGCCATCTCCTGCTGGCGCTGGGCCGTGTGGCGGAGGTATTCTGAAACTTCGCCCGCCGTCGTTCGCGCGCCCGAGCCCAGCGTCTCGCCGATCTGGCGCATCACGTCGAAGCCCTGCCCGGCCCGGTCGATCATGTCCCGGGAGAGCTGCGCCGACATCTCGGCCGCGCCCCGCATCGCCTCCTGGCCCATCCGGGCCGCGTCGTTGCCGGAGC
>DASQVL010000082.1:0-4379 GCA_035640795.1 Crenalkalicoccus sp.
ACGGCGATCGCCGGATGCGTGTCGTTCAGCTGGATCGCCACGTGGTCGGGGAGCGAGCGCAGGTCGCCATGCGCGCGGAGATGCCGCCGCACCAGGTCCTGCAGGGCGGCGGCGGCGAAGAAGTATTCCTGGCGCAGCCGCAGCTCCTGCCCCGCCGGCGTCTCGTCGCTTGGATAGAGCACCTTGCAAATGGATTCCTGGCGCACCCGCTCGGCCAGCGCGCCGACGTGGTCGCCCAGGTTGAAGGCGTCGAGGCGCAGCGGGTCCACCGCGCGGGCGGACCACAGGCGGAGCGTGTTCACATGCCCGCCGCGCCAGCCCACCACCGGCGTGTCATAGGCGACCGCCTGCACGATCTCACCGGGGTGCCAGACATGGCGCGTCTCGCCCCCCTCGCCGCGGACCGCCTCCACCGTGCCGCCGAAGCCGATGTCGTGCGCGACCTCCGGCCGGGCGAACTCCCAGGGGTTGCCGAAGGTCAGCCAGTCCTCCGGCACCTCCTGCTGCCAGCCATCGCGGATCACCTGGCGGAACAGGCCGTGGTCGTAGCGGATGCCGTAGCCGAAGGCGGGGATGCCGAGGCTCGCCAGGCTCTCCATGAAACAGGCGGCGAGCCGGCCGAGACCGCCATTGCCGAGCGCCGCATCGGGCTCCGCGGCGCGGATCTGCTCGAAATCCACGCCAAGCTCACCCAGCGCCGCTTCCAGCGTGGCGTGCAGCCCGAGATTGGCGACATTGTCGCGCAGCAGCCGGCCGACCAGGAATTCGAGGGAGAGATAATAGACCTGCTTGCCGCGCCGGTCATGGGTCGCGCGCATGCCGTCAAGCCAGCGCTCGACGATCCGGTCGCGGACCGCAAGGGCGCTCGCCATGAACCAGTCGCGTTCGCGCGCGGCGGCCCGGCCCTTGCCGAGGTCGAAGGTCAGCTTGCGGAGGATGGTCTCCCGCAATGCGTCGGCGTCGGCCTCGGATCCGGCCGGCAGCGAAGTGTCCATTTAGGCTTTGGTCTCCCATCGGCTGTCGCGCACGAAGCCGTGATGGCGATCCAGTATCGCAGATCGTCCCCAACGATTGAAGCCGCCTGGGGTCCCCATCTGGGGCCGGTTTCCGTGCCGGCGAGCGGCATTGCCGGCGGGCAACAGCCGCCGGCCCTGGAACCTGGCGGAAGCTGCGGGCGAAAATGCGGCCGGCGGGGCCAAAGGCGCGGCGCGCGACGGCCAGGCCGCCTTCCCCCGAAGGGCTCAGGGCGGCGCGGTCGGGTAGAGGCCGGGGGCCACGCGCTCGAAATGATCCCGCACCGCCCGGTAGCATTCGCAGCAGGCACGTTCAAGTCGTGGGCGGCTCACCACCAGCACGCGGCCGCGGCTGTGGCGGATGGCGCCGGCCGCCTCCAGTTCCGCCATTGCCCGGGTCACCGTGGTCCGCCGGACGCCGAGCTGGTCGGCCAGAAATTCCTGGGTCAGCGGCAGCTCCGCCGCGAAGCAGCGGTCCTGCAGCATCAGCAGCCAGCGGGCGATCCGGCTCTCCACCCCGTGGAGCGCATTGCAGGCCACCGATTGCAGCACCTGGGCGAGCAGCGAATCGGCGTATCGGCTGATCACGTCCCGCACCGCGGCGGAATCGAGCTTGGCCTGCTCCAGCTGCGCCGCCTCCAGCCGCAGTGCGGCGCCGGCCACCTGGACGACGGCCCGCGCGAAGGCGGGCTTCTCGCCGCCGCTGATGATGACGCCGACCGCGCCCTCGCAGCCGATCGCGGCGGATTCGGTAACGCGCCCATCCGCCAGCACAGCCAGCAGGGAGACCACCGTGCCAGGCAGCGGGAAATGCGCATGGGTCACGTCATCGCCCGGCTCGAACAGCACGCGACCGGGGGACAGGGCCACGCGCTCCAGCCCCGACGCCAGGCGGATCAACTCGGATTCGGGCAGCCGGCCGAGCAGCCGGTTCCCGCCCGCCAGGCCTGGGGCGGAGGTCGTGCCTGCGGCCGGAACAGGCACGTCAGGCTGACCCGTCTCGCTCATTGAAAATGTAGCCTCCCCTTCTGCAACGCCTGGGACGGGCGCGCTTGCGAATCACCGCATCGCGACGCTGCCACGCCGGTCCCGCCGAGGTCTGTCGCTTTTGCGACGGAGCGTCCGCGCGGCTTCCGGCGGCGGGCGCGGGATTCAGCCCGGATAGGGGGCGAAGGGGCCGCGGAGCGAGGGCGGCAGCAGCGGCAGGGCGTGGGCGGCTGCGAGCAGCGCGGCGCGCTTCGGCCGCGGCGCCGCGGCGACGGAGGCGCGCAGCCGGGCGAGGCCCGGCCGCCGCACGCCATGGCGGATCAGTTCCCGCCCGACGATCCAGTCATTCTCCGCCTGTGCCCGCCGCCGCAGCGCCGCGACGCGGGCCTCGCCCAACCGCGCGGCGAGTTCCGGGTTGCCGAAGATCGCCGCCATGGCGGGGGCGAAGGCCGCCGGGTCGTGCGCCATGCGGCGATAGGCGCTGCCCAGCCGCTCGCGGACGAACAGGATCGGTTCGACGCCCTCGGCCACCGCGAAGGGGCCCTGCAGGGCGAGGCGGACCCAGTATTCCCAATCCTCGCCATAGCGGATCCCGGCATGGAAGGGGCCGGCGCGCCGCACCGCCTCCCGCCGCAGCAGCAGGTGGCCGCCATTGGCGAAGAGGTTCTCCACGCAAAGGCGTTCCAGGATGTCGCCGGCGGGGAAGGGGCCGGCCTTGACCCGGAGCGGCGGGTCCCCCGGCGCGGCATCCTCCGCCATGAAGGCGAAGGCGCCATAGGCGCCGACCGCGGCGGGGGCGGCGGCGAGCGCCTCGGCGAGCCGCGCCAGCGCGTCCGGCGCCAGCCAGTCATCGGCATCGAGGTAGAGGACGGCCTCGCCGCGTGCCGCCTGCGTGGCCGCGGTGCGGGCGGCGGAGACGCCCCGGTTCTCCTGTCGGATCAGGCGGATGCGCGGGTCGCGGCGCGCCTCAACCACCTCGGCCGTCGCATCGCGCGAGCCGTCATCCACCACGATCAGCTCCCAATCCCGGAAGGACTGGGCGAGGACGCTGCCGAGCGCCGTGCCGATGAAGGCCGCGACGTCGTGCGCGGGCATCAGGACGGAAATGCCGGGAATGGGCGAGGCGGGCTGCACGCCCAGGGGTTTGCCACGGGGTGGGTTGAGGAGTTGCTCAAAGGATTGTGGCCGGGGGGCGCGAATTGAGGGTGTGGCGGAAAGGGTTCCCCCCCCGGGCCACCTAGTAGCTGGCGACCTAGTAAAGCGTCTCCGCCAGCCGCGCCGGCGCCGCGGCGTCATAGGCAGGCGGCTCGACCATCCCGCGCGTATGCGCCGCCAGCAGTTCGCCCATGCTCGGCACGCCCTCCGGCCGACGCCGACCCTCCCACAGTCGAGAGCGGACCAGCGCCTTGGCGCATTGCATGTAGACCTCGCGGACCGCGACGATCAGCACCGTCGTCGGCGGTTTCCCCTTCGCCGCCAGCCGCTCCCTGAGCGCCGGGTCGGCGGTGATGCGCGCCGCGCCGTTCACCCGGAGCGTCTCGCCCACGCCGGGGATCAGGAAGAGCAGCGCGACCTCGGGATTCTCCAGGATGTCGCGCAGCGCATCCAGCCGATTGTTGCCGCGCCGGTCCGGCAGCGCCAGGGTGCGGTCGTCGAGCGCCGCGACGAAGCCCGGCGCGTCGCCGCGCGGCGTGCAATGCGCGCCCCGGTGGCCGGCGGTCGCCAGCAGGCAGAAGGGGGCGGCGGCCAGGAAGGCGCGGGTCGGCGCGTCCGGCCGGTCGGTCACCTTGCGCAGCACCAGCTCCCGCGGCGGGTCGTACAGCGCCTCGAGCTGGGCGGGGATGGTGACGGCGTGCGGGTCGGGGGCGGGCAGGGCGTCCATGCCGCATCCTGCCCCGGCCGGCCGCCGGCGCGCCAGGGCAGCGCGGTGGCGCCAGCCAGGGTGGGCGGCTATAAGCCGGGCCTCAACCGGAATCTGAGGACCCAGGGGCAGGGCATGGCCGGCCACTCGCATGCCAAGAACATCATGCACCGCAAGGCGGCGCAGGGGGCGAAGAAGGCCCGCGCCTTCGGCAAGCTGATCCGCGAGATCACCGTCTCCGCCAGGCAGGGCCTGCCCGACCCGGCGTCCAATCCGCGCCTCCGCGCCGCGGTGAAGGCTGCGTTGACCGCCAACATGACGCGCGAGACCATCGACCGCGCCATCAAGCGCGCCGCCCAGGGCGGCCAGGGCGAGGACTTCGTCGAGGTGCGCTACGAGGGCTACGGGCCGAACGGCGTCGCCATCATCGTCGAGGCGCTGACCGACAACCGCAACCGCACGGCGGGCGAGCTCCGCTCGGCCTTCGCCAAGGCGGGCGGGGCGCTGGGCGAGACCAA
>DASQVL010000083.1:0-3109 GCA_035640795.1 Crenalkalicoccus sp.
GCACGCGCAGCAGGGCGCGCAGGCCCAACGCCCCGCCGCGGGAGGAGGAGGCGTGCACCATCTCCACCCCGCGCCCGCGGACCGCGGCGCCGATGAACCGCCCGTCGCGGTGGCGGGAGACGAGGACGTGGACGCGCATCCCGGCGCGCTCCGGCAGCCTCTGTCGCGTCATTTCCCACAGCACGGGCATGGCGGGCAGGCATTCGTGCCAGAAGGCGACGATGGCGCCGCGCGGGGTTCCGGCGGGGGAGAGGGCGGCGCGCAGGTGCTCCTCCCCCACCAGGGTCCAGCGCGTGGTCCGCCGCACCAGCACCAGATAGAGGGCGAGCAGCCGGGCCAGTGCCGCCTGGATGCGCGGGCGATGGATCAGGGACCGGAGCATGGGGGGTGCGGCATCACGGGCCGTCGCGGGTAGCATGATGGGAGCGGCGCCGGAAGCGGCGGCCCGGCCGCCGCGAAACCGCCTCGGCCGGGAGTCTTCCCACCGAACCGAGCAAGCGTCGCCGAGAAAGGATCAGAAAAAGGATGGTGGGGGCTTGGGGGAGGAAGTTCCCTTCCTCCCCAATGGCAACCTGACGCCCCCGGCTTCGCCTACGCGATCCGCACCACCTGCCGCCGGAACGCCGCCGCGCAGGCCGCCCAGGAATACCGCTCCGCATGCGCCCGCGCCGCCGCGCGGTCCAGCCGCAGCGCCGCCCGCGCCGCCCGGCCCAGATCCTGGTCCAGCACCCCGGCGCCCGAGCCCGGGACGATGTCGAGCGGCCCGGTCACCGGATAGGCCGCGACCGGCGTGCCGCAGGCCATCGCCTCCAGCATCACCAGGCCGAAGGTGTCGGTGCGGGAGGGGAAGACGAACACGTCCGCGCCGGCATAGGCGCGGGCCAGCGCCTGGCCCTGGCGCCAGCCGGCGAAGTGCACTTCGGGGAAGCGGCGGGCGAGCTCCGCCCGCTGCGGCCCGTCCCCCACCACCACCTTCGAGCCGGGCAGGTCGAGGGCCAGGAAGGCCTCGATGTTCTTCTCCACCGCAACGCGCCCGGCATAGAGGAAGACCGGCCGCGGCAGCCCGTCCCAGCCCTCCCGCGGCTCCGGCTGGAACAGGTCGAGGTCCACCCCGCGCGTCCAGGGCCGCACCCGTTCGAAGCCGCGGGCGCGGAGTTCCGCGGCGAGGCTCGGCGTCGCCGCGAAGGTGCCGGCGGCCGCCGCGTGGAAGCGCCGCAACACCGCCCAGGCCAGGCGCGGCGGCAGGCCGGTGCGGGCCTGCAGGTATTCCGGGAATTTGGTGTGGAAGCTCGCGGTGAAGGGCCAGCCGCGCTGCCGGCAGAGCGCCCGCATCGCCCAGCCGATCGGCCCTTCGGTCGCGATGTGCACGGCATCCGGCGCGAAGCCGTCCACCAGGCGCCGCAGCACCGGGCCGGGGCGGAGCGCCAGCCGGATCTCCGGGTAGCTCGGCATCGGCATGGTGCGGAAGCGGTCGGGGCCGATCACCTCGACGATGTCGCCGGCGGCGTGCAGCTCCTCGGCGACCGTCGCCAGGGTGCGCACCACGCCGTTCACCTGCGGGTGCCAGGCGTCGCTCACCATGAGCAGCCGCAGCGGCGCCGCGGCCAGGCTGGCGAGGGGCGCCGCGGCAACGGCCACGCCGGCATCGGCCGGCGCCATGTCGTCGAGGAAGGCGGTCAGGCGGGTGCGACCGCCCGGCGCGCCGGCACCGGCCACATGGAGAGGCGGTTCTCCTGCACCCAGTCCACCAGCTCGAACCGCCCGTCGGCGTGCTCGACCAGCGCGGTGCAGCTTTCCACCCAGTCGCCGTCATTCATGTAGAGCACGCCCTGGACGGTGCGCATCTCCGCATGGTGGATGTGGCCGCAGATCACGCCATCCAGGCCCCGCCGCTTCGCCTCTCCCGCCAGCGCCATTTCGAACCGGTCGATCGCCTTCACCGCGCCCTTCACCTGCCGCTTCAGCCACTGGCTGAGCGACCAATAGGGATAGCCGAGCCTGCGCCGGACCGCGTTGAAATAGCGGTTGACGTAGAGCGCCCAGTCATAGGCCCAATCGCCCAGGAAGGCGAGGAACTTGGCGTAGCGGATCACCCCGTCGAACTCGTCGCCGTGAATGACCAGCATCTGCCGGCCATCGGCGGTCTCATGCACCGCCTCCTTCACCAGCTTCACCCCGGCGATCTCGAGGCCGAGCCAGTCGCGGAACATCTCGTCATGGTTGCCGGGGATGTAGACCACCTCGACCCCGGACTGGGCGAGGGCGAGGAGGCGCCGGAGCACCGCGTCGAACTCCCCGGTCCAGTACCAGGACTTCCTGAGCCGCCACCCGTCCACTACGTCGCCCACCAGGTAGAGCCGCTCGCAGCTCGTCCGGCGGAGGAAATCGAGGAGGAAGTCCGCGCGGCAGCCGCGGGTGCCGAGATGGATGTCGGACAGGAAAATGGTCCGGTAGTGCCGTTTGGGATCGCTCGGTCGCATCTCATCTGCCCTGCCGGCGGCGGGGCCCGGCCTCCGAGTCGCCGCCGCGCGCCATGTCGGCGGGCCTTAAAGCACGAAGCTGCGCCTGCACGTGAATCTTGAATGACGCGAGCCATCGTCATGGTGACGTCGCCATGGTGAAACATCACTGTCTCGCGGTGAAACATCACCGTCTCGCGACGTGACGATGGCAGAAAGGGCAGGCCGCCTAGGTGCGCAAACCCATGCTGATCGTGTTCAATCCGGCGGCCGGCGGCAGCCGACGGCGGCGCCTCGCCCGGGCGCTGCGCCAGCTGACCCAGCTCGGCCTGGCCGCCGAGGTGGCGGAGACGGAACGTCCCGGCCACGCAGCCGAACTGGCGCGCGAGGCGGCCGGGCGCGGCGTGCCCCTCATCGTTGCCGCCGGCGGGGACGGCACCATCGCCGAGGTCGCGAGCGGCCTGGCCGGGTCGGAGGCCGCGCTCGGCATCGTCCCGCTCGGCACCGCCAACGTGCTGGCCTGCGAGCTCGGCCTGCCCGGCGGGCCGGAGCAGGCGGCCTCGGTCATCGCCGCCGGGCATCCGGTGACGCTGCGCCCGGGCCTCGCCCGCTTCGGCGACGGCACCGCCCGGCTCTTCGTGCAGATGCTG